>NZ_JAYMZR010000051.1:0-52556 GCF_035828615.1 Streptomyces sp. H27-D2
AAACTCCTCAAACGGCAGACCTACGGACGAGCGGGCTTCGCCCTCCTCCGCCAGCGCATCCTGCTCAACTGACCCACGGACCAGCAGCTTCGCCCCGATCACCGGCTACGAAAATCTTGTCAGACCCGTTCGCTGTACAGACCCGGTACTCCCGCGACGGCCGCCCCGGACTCTCGCCCGCACAGCTGGCCACCGTCTGCCGTGCTGCAGTACGTGATGAACCTGTCCGACCGGCAGGCCGCCGAGGCGGTGCGCTGCCGCATCGACTTCAAGTACGCCCTCGTGCCTGGAACTGGAAGACCCCGGCTTCCATTACAGCGTCCTGTCCGACTTTCGCGACCGGCTCGCCGAGGGCGACCGCGCCGACCGGCTGCTGGGCCTCGCGCTCACGCGGGTCCGGCGGGCCGGCCTGCCCGCAGGTTGCCGTCCACCAGCTGACCGGTTACTGACAGTGCTCCGTACGCGAACAGTCCGAACGCGGTCCAGGCGAGCAGGTAACCGCCGGCGAATTGGGCCGTCCGGGCGACACGCACCGCGCCGGCCGACTGGCGGCCTATCGCTCGGGCCCAGGTGATGGCCACCGGCACCACCGACGGAAACATCATCGCCACCATCATGATCACCCATAGCGGCAGGAAGACCGGCAGCGCCAGGCCCATCGTTCCGGGCTCCATCGCCATGTCGCGGGACTGGGCGATGGTGAGGACCCATGCCAAGGCGGCCAGTAGAACCATCAGGATCCACGCGATAGCCAGATCGCGCCTTGGCAGGAGAACTACGGGCTCTTTCGGCGCCGCGGGGACGGAGCGGAAATGCGGCATGGCGCTCTCCAGGGGCTTGCTCTGCCCTGATCATGACTCTTCGAGCAGATCACCAGAACCGCGGGGTACAAAAACGCGCGGACCGGTCTCGGCGACCCATGTCAGTGTCGTCAGGCCGTGTCGGTGGGGGTGGCCTCGATGATGTGGCAGATGACGCCGGGTTCGCCGCGGTCGGCGGCCTGGTCGGCGCGGTCGCGGGCGCTCTTCAGTGTTTCCCGGAGGGTCTGGAGGTCCTCGATGCGGCGGTCGATCTCCGCGAGGTGTTCGTCGAGGAGGCTGGTGACCAGGTCGCAGGGCTGCGCGCCCTGGCGCTGGAGGTCCAGAATGCGCTTGATTTCCTTCAGACTCAGGCCGAGGGCTTGGGCCTGGCGGATGAAGTGCAGTTCGGGCAGCGCCTTCTCGGGATAGCTGCGGTATCCCGCCGCGGTGCGCTCCGCCGGGTCGATGAGGCCGTTCGCCTCGTAGAGGCGTACGGCTTTGGGGCTCAGTCCGGCTTGTTTGGCCACTCGGCCGACGGTCAGCATGGGCTCGGTCTCCTGTGGTTGCGGGGATGCTGTCAGTGTGCGCTTGACCTTGCCCTAGGGGCAAGGTTTTAGCGTCAGGGTCATGACCACCACTGACATACCTGGAGCCGCCGCGGCGCCGGTGCGGGCCGAGCCGACGCGCACGGTTGATCTGTCGATCACGGGCATGACCTGTGCCTCGTGTGCGGCACGGATCGAGCGGAAGCTGAACAAGCTGCCGGGGGTGAGCGCGTCGGTGAACTTCGCCACCGCGGGCGCTCACGTCGGCCACGGTGACGACGTGACGGCGCGGGACCTGATCGACGTGATCAAGGACATGGGGTACGGGGCCGCCCCGCCCGCTCCGCCTGCCGCGGCCGGTGCGGAAAGCCAGGCAACCGACGCTGAGGGGTCCACCGGCGCGGAGGAGCGGCACGTACGGGCCCTGCGGGACCGGCTGATCGCTTCTGCGGTGCTGACGGTGCCGGTCGTGGTGATGTCGATGGTTCCGGCGACGCAGTTCCGGTTCTGGCAGTGGCTGGCGTTCGCGCTGGCCTCGCCGGTGGCGCTGTGGGGCGCCTGGCCCTTCCACCGGGCCGCCGCACTGAATCTGCGGCACCGGGCCGTCACCATGGACACGCTCGTTTCGCTGGGTGTGCTGGCGGCCTGGGTGTGGAGTGTGTACGCGCTCTTCGTCGGCGGAGCCGGTGAGCCGGGGATGCGCATGGCGGTCTCGCTGCTGCCCCGCTCGGCCGCAGGCGGGCACGGCGGTCCGGCCGAGGTGTATCTGGAGGTGGCCGCGGCGCTGACCGCGTTCATCCTGGCCGGGCGGTTCTTCGAGGCTCGCGCCCGCAGGCGCGCGGGCGACGCGATCCGGGCGCTGATCGACCTGGGCGCCAAGGACGTCGCCGTCCTGCGCGACGGGCGTGAGGTGCGGGTGCCGATCGAGCAGCTGGAGGTGGGCGAGGAGTTCGTCGTACGGCCCGGCGAGAAGATTGCCACCGATGGTGTGGTGGCCGAGGGCGCTTCGGCGGTGGACGAGTCGCTGCTGACCGGCGAATCGCTGCCGGTGGAGGTCGGCCCGGGTGACGCGGTCACCGGCGCGACCGTCAACGCCGGCGGCCGGCTCGTCGTACGGGCCTCGCGGGTGGGTACGGACACCAAGCTGGCGCAGATCGCCCGCCTGGTGGAGGAGGCGCAGACCGGAAAGGCGGCCGTGCAGCGCCTCGCCGACCGGATATCGGCGATCTTCGTGCCGATCGTGATCCTAATAGCAGCCGGAACGCTGGCCGGCTGGCTGCTGCTCGGCCACCCGGTGGCACTCGCGCTGACCGCGGCGGTGGCCGTGCTGATCATCGCCTGCCCGTGCGCGCTCGGACTGGCCACGCCGACCGCGCTGATGGTCGGCACCGGACGCGGGGCCCAGCTCGGGCTGTTGGTCCGGGGACCTGAGGTGCTGGAGTCCACCCGGCGCATCGACACGATCGTGCTGGACAAGACCGGCACCGTCACAGAGGGCCGGATGCGGCTCACCGAGATCGTTACCGCCGACGGTGAGGACCGTACGGAGATCCTGCGCTTGGCCGGTGCGGTCGAGCACGCCAGCGAGCACCCGATCGCCAAGGCGATCGCGGACGCCACCACCGAGGAGACCGGCGACCTCGCCCCCGTCACCGGGTTCGCCAATCACGCAGGGCGGGGCGTCACCGGCACCATCGAGGGCCGTCAGGTCATCGCGGGCCGGGCGAGCTGGCTCGGCGCCGAGTGGGCTCTGGAGGTGCCGCCCGCGCTGGTCCGGGCCCAGCAGCAGGCCGAAGCGGCCGGGCGTACCGTCGTGTTCGCCGCTTGGGACGGCAAGGTACGGGCCGCCCTGGTGGTCGCCGATACCGTCAAGCCGACCAGCGCCGAAGCCGTCGCCCAGTTCAAGGCATTGGGCCTGACGCCGGTGCTGCTCACCGGGGACAACGAGGCCGCGGCCCGGCACGTCGCCGCCGAAGTCGGAATCGACACGGTCATCGCCGAGGTCCACCCCGAGGACAAGGTCGCCGAGATCAAGCGCCTCCAGGGGCAGGGCAAGGTAGTCGCGATGGTGGGCGACGGCGTCAACGACGCGGCCGCCCTGGCCCAGGCGGACCTGGGGCTGGCCATGGGTACGGGCACCGACGCGGCGATCGCAGCCGCCGACCTCACCCTGGTCAAGGGAGACCTGCGCGGCGCCGCCGACGCGATCCGCCTCGCCCGCAAGACCCTCGCCACCATCAAGGGCAACCTGTTCTGGGCCTTCGCCTACAACATCGCCGCCCTGCCGCTGGCCGCGCTCGGCCTCCTCAACCCGATCATCGCCGGGGCCGCCATGGCCTCCTCGTCGGTGTTCGTCGTCACCAACAGCCTGCGGCTGCGCCGCTTCCAGCCCGCCGACCGCGCCTGAGCCGGAACACAGACCGCCCCGGCGACTTCGGTCGCCGGGGCGGTCCTGCGTGCATGGGCGTCAGGCGGCGGGCCGAGCCTTGTACTCCCCGGCCTCCTCGACCGCAGCGACGAGCGCGGCGGTTTCCACGGCGGCGCCCTCTTCCAGGCGGACGACGGTCCGCCCGGCACGGGTATCGGTGCTCGACGAGCGAACGCCGGGGAGTTCCTCCAGCTCGTCGTCGATCAGCAGGCCGCAGCTGGTGCAGTGCATGCCCTCGACGAGGAGGACCACCTCTGTACCGGCTCCTGCTCCGGCCGAGGCGTCGGACTTCGTCTTCTTACGGCTGAACAGGCTCACTTCGAGGGGTCTTTCTACTGGAAGTCGATGCTGCCGGTCTGCATGCCCATGGCGCAGGTGAAGCGCAGGGTGCCCGCCTTGCGGATACCCAGGTCCACTGTGGTGTCGCCGTTGCGCTTGACGATCTCCTGGACGCCGAGTTCCGGGATGGTGAAGGCGCGGGCACAGCCGCCGGAGTCCTTCCCATGCAGCACCAGCTTGGTGGGCACGCCCGCCTTGGCGGCGAACTGCTTGGTCTCGTAGAAGTCGGTCACCGTCAGCGTGAGGATCTGCTGCCCGGAGGTGTCGATACGGACCGGAGCCTCGGCCCCGGCCGTCTTCCCGCTCCCCGTGCCTTCCTCAGGACTGTTCTGGTCTCCGCCCTCGACGATGAACGGGCCACTCGCCGCAGGCCGCTTGGCCGGGGAGTCGAAGGAGACCCAGCCGCCGGCCTGCAGCCCGGACATGACCGTCCAGGCGGCGACCGCCAGTACCACCACACCCGTGAGGGCGGCGAGCTTGCCCGAGAGCGCCTTGCTGCTCCGCCGGAAGGCATAGCCGAGCACCGCGAACAGCGGTGCGGTGCCGAGGACGAATCCGAACATGACGGCGGCTCCCGCCAACGGCGACCCCGCGGTGATGGCGAGCAGCTCCAGGGACAGCGTCACACCGCACGGCACGAGAACCGTGGCGAAGCCGATCAGAGCCGGAGCGGCGGCCGACTCGGTCTTCGCGCTGCGCCGCAGCAGCCGGCCGAACGAGGCGGGAGGCCGCGGCGTCAGCCGTCCCACCGCCTTGACCCCGAACAGGTCAAGGGCGAACACAACCATCAGCAGCCCAGCGGCCACCACCATCGATGCCTGGACACGCGGGCTGGGCTGCAACGCCGAGCCGAAGACTCCCAGCAGCGCTCCGAGGATCGTGTGCGAGAGCAGTTTCCCGGAGAGGAAGGCACCCACCGGAGCCAGCTGCCCGGCCAACGACTCGGGCGCCGCAGGCGCCGCGACCCGCTCAGCGGTGGCCGTACGGCCTGCGGACTTCGGCCGCTTCGCGGGCGAAGCGGATACGCCAGGGACCCGGGCGGGGGTGCGGCGGGTGACCGCGCCGGCGAGTAGACCCCCTTGTACGGTGGCGCAGGAAGCGCCACCGGCGAGCAAACCGGTGCTGAGACCGGTGATGAGCAATGCGATGGACGACGGCATGCGTCGTAACTCCTGTTCTGCGACAACGGCACGCGCAGAGGGAACCCACAGGGAAATCGGGCGTGCCGAGGCGGACATGGGGACAGCGCGGCGTCCCGCGAGGCAGAGCCTCACGAGAGGGGAGCTGTCACGTCCGTGACACACACAACCGATGCAGATCAGGAGGGGGAAGTACGCGTGGCGGCGCGTTCGGCTGCGACACCAGGGCAGCCGCCGAGCAAGTGACCGTGTCCGGCGCAGCGTCGAGCACCGCCGCCGTCGGACCGTCGTTGACGACGGTCCCCTTCGGCGCCTCGCACACCTGCCGAGAGGTCGGACACTCCGGTCCGCTGTCGCTGGACTGGCTCGCCATCACCACACGCCCCGCAGGGGCATCCGAACCGACCGTCGCGGATACAACACCCATCGGGCCGGCCATCGCCATCGGCATCGCCATGGCGGAACGCCCCAACCCGGTCACGCAGAACATCAGCGCGCACGCCAGCAGCGCCCCGGACCAGGTCCGGAGCGCCGGGGGCAGGCGTCGCTTCATGCGCGCCATCGTAGGCCACTGCTTGCAGCCGCCCGGCCGCGACCACGGGGACGAACCATTACTTCCACCGATCCGGGCGACGAGACGACCTGTCGCACTTGACCTTGCCCCTGGGGGAAGGTTTTAGCGTCGTAGTGTCAGGCATGTGGAGGTCTGCTCTCCTCCGTGGACCTGCCGACGCCGCCAGAACGGATCGGAGGATGTGAGATGGACAAGCTGCTGTACCTGCTGCCGCTGCTCGCCTGCCCCATCGGCATGGGGCTGATGATGTGGTTCATGATGCGTTCCAAGCATTCGGACACCACACAGCCGCCACAGATCGCCCCCACCACCGAACAGGAGCAGGAGCTCATCCGGCTCCGCAAGGAGGTGGAGGCCCTGCGCGCAGAGATCACCCCGCAGAACCCGTCCGACAGGAACCGCACGCCGTGACCGCCATCTGGTACCCGCTGGCCGCGACTCTCCTCGCCGTCGCCTTCATGTACGTGTGCTGCATCCGCCCGATGCGGCGCAAGTCCGGCTGCTGTACGACTCCGCCCCCAC
Organism: Streptomyces sp. H27-D2; assembly: GCF_035828615.1. Classification (NCBI taxonomy): domain Bacteria; kingdom Bacillati; phylum Actinomycetota; class Actinomycetes; order Kitasatosporales; family Streptomycetaceae; genus Streptomyces; species Streptomyces sp. H27-D2. The sequence goes on from NZ_JAYMZR010000051.1 coordinate 6,348, forward strand.
GCACCCGGCAGAGCGTCGACGAGGAGATCAGACACACCCGTGAGGAACTGCGCGTGCTGCGTGAGCAGGCCGCCACGCGGGAGGCCCGCGCTCCCCGGGCCTCCGGCCGGTGACTGGGGACGAGGCCATGGAGCTGACCGTGCTGGCTGTGCCCGACTGCCCGAACGTTGCCCTACTGCTCCAGCGCCTGGAGCAGGCACTACCCGAGGCACGAGCGCCTGTCCGGGTCCACGTGATTACGACCGACGCGGAGGCGGCCCACTTCGGAATGCACGGCTCACCGACGCTGCTCGTGAACGGAATGGACCCCTTCGTCGCAGCGGGCGTCAGCACGAGTGTCTCCTGCAGGATCTACGGCGGCGCTGATGGACGCAGAGACGGCGCCCCGAGTGTCGAGCAGCTGCGGCAAGTCCTTCAACGAGGCTGAGCATTTGTTACGGGTCTACCCGGCTGCTGCCGTTGGCGCGCACCTGCGATGCCGTGGAGCTCGCCTCCTGCGATCTGCCAGGTGATGGTGTCAGATGGATCGCAGTTTCGAGTCGGCATGCCTCATGCGATCGTCCACTGTGATCCGCGGCGGGACGTTGTGCAGACTGCCAAGCATGACCGACACCGCACCACCTGCCGATACCGCTGCCGACCACGCCTGGCTCACCCCCGGGGTCAAGGGCATCGGCGCGGCCAGCTTCCTGGCCGATGTCGGTCACGAGATCCCGACCGCCCTGCTTCCTTCGCTGCTGACCTCCACCCGGGGGGTGCCGGCCGCCGCACTCGGCGCGATCGAGGGCATCTCGGACGCGCTCGCGGGAGCGGCCCGCTTCGGCGGCGGCGTCCTGGCGGACGACCCGGCCCGTCGCCGGAAGGTCGCCGTCGGCGGCTATGCCACCACCGCCGTCCTCGGCGCCGCCACCGCCGGGGCCACCGCGGTCTGGCAGGTCGGCCTGCTCCGCGCCGCCGCCTGGACCGCCCGAGGGCTCCGGGTCCCCGCCCGCAACGCGCTGCTCGCGGACATCGTCCCGGCGAAGGCGTATGGCCGCGCGTACGGCTTCGAGCGGATGATGGACAACCTCGGCGCGATCTTCGGGCCGTTGCTCGCGCTCGGACTCGTCGCCTGGCTCGGCGTTCAGTGGGCCATCGGGCTCTCCGTCATCCCCGGCCTGCTGGCCGCGGCGGCGATCGTTTACGCGATCCGCAAGACCCCGAAGCCCACGAGCCGGGACAAGGTCCCGCTCAAGATCCGGGTCAGGCCCGTCCTCACCGGCGACCTCGGCCGGCTGCTGAGCGCGGTCGCGGCCTTCGAGGTCGGCAATGTCGCCGCCACGCTCCTGATCCTGCGCGCTTCGGACCTGCTGGCGCCCGGGCACGGCACGAAGACCGCGACCACGATCGCGCTCGGCCTCTACACCGCGTACAACGCCGCCGCCACGATCGCCTCCGTCCCCGCCGGACGGCTGTCCGACCGACTCGGCACGCGCGGCCCGGTGATCGTCATGGCCGCCGGAGTCGGGGCATTCGCCCTCTCCTACGGCCTGTTCACCATCGACGCCGCCGCCATCGCCTTCCTGGCGGTCCCCTTCATCCTGGCTGGCATCGGCATCGGCGCTGTCGAGACCGCCCAGCACTCAGCCGTCGCGGCCCTGGCCCCGAAGGACCTCCGCGGCTCCGCCTTCGGCATGCTCGCCACCGTCCAGTCCCTCGGCAACCTCGCCGCCAGCACCATCGCGGGCGTCCTGTGGACCGCGGTCTCCCCGACGGCCGCCTTCACGTGCCTCACCGCCTGGATGGTGATCGCCCTGGCGGGCCTGCTCTTCTCCGCCAGCCGCGCGCGCGGGGCCACGGCCGCCTGACAGGCGAGCGCCGGCTCAACTCCCGCTTTGGGGTCGCGAATTCACACCACAGCCCGCCGTGTCTGGCCCAGGTCGCATGGAATGCGTCTCGTGATTCGAGAGGGTGATCTGCCCACGTGGTGCATGTGGTGCGCCCAAAGGGCTTCCGGCCAGGGCGTTCGCGCGAGTTGGGGCATACGTCCGACAGGCGTCGGGACAAGCCGGTTCTCGACGCTGACGGATTGGTCCCGCGCGGCGCTCTCTGTGGTGGCCGTGACCGGACGTCGTGGGCGCAAACGATGACTCTTCAGGTGGCGGATCCCGTCTGTGCAGGGGGTTTGCGGCGGTGTGCGGCGAGGGCGAGGGCTGGGCCGATGGCCAGGAGGACGGCGAGCGCCGCGTACCCGTAGGTGAGGGTGGTCAAGGTGGCGATGGCGGCGACGAGCAGCGGGCCGCCCGCATCGCCGAGTTCGCGCCCGAGTTCGGCGGCTCCCATGGTCTGGCCGAGGCGTTCTTGCGGGGTGGAGGAGGCCAGGACGGCGAAGCCCTAGGGAGTGATCAGGCCGGTGCCGACGCCGATGAGCGCGGCAGCGGTCAGGACGCCCGCCAGCCCGGGCAGCATGGCGCAGGCCAGGCCGGCGGCGGTGGTCAGCAGGCCGATGGTGATGCCGGTGCGTGCGGTGATGCGGCCGGTGTCCAGGGCACGCCCGGCCTTGGGCTGGACGATGGCCGCGTACAGGGCCAGTACCGAGACGGCTGCGCCGGTGGCCACGGTGCCGAGTCCGGCTGCCCGGCCGGAGACGGGCAGGAAGCCGACGCCGACGGAGAGGGCCGCGGTGGCACCCGCGAGGGCGGCGGTCGGATGCAGGAAGGCCGGTGCGGTCAGCTGTCGGGCGAGGTCCGCGAGGGTCTGGCGGGTGCGGGGCAGCGGTGCGACGTGCGGTACGGCGAGGGCTGCCCAGGTCGCGACGGTGGCGGCGAGTACGGCCATGACGGTGAACAGCAGCCGCAGGCCGCCCGCCCAGACCAGGACGCCTCCGAGCAGCGGGCCCAGGGTGTAGCCGATGGACTTGTAGAAGCCATAGCTGCCGAATGCCCGCCCGTGCTTGGCGGCCGGGTTGAGGCGGGCGACCAGAGCGGAGGCCGAGGGGGAGAAGGCGGAGGCGCCGACGCCCTGGCCGAGGCGGGCCGCCCACAACCAGCCCGGGCTGTCGGTGAGGGCGTACACGGCGGACGCCGCGGCGAAGGCGACGAGTCCGCCGATGAGCACGGGGCGGGCGCCGATGCGGTCTGCGAGGGTGCCGAATACCGGCTTGAGCAGCACCTCGGCTCCGTCGTAGAGCGCGAGCAGCCCGCCCAGCACCATCAGCGAGGTGACCGCGTCGGCGGAGAATCCGCCGAGGTTGGCGGCGATGCCGTGGGCGCCGAAGGCGGTGGTGAAGGCGGCGGCGTACAGCGGCCACATCTGCCGCGCCAGCGCGGGACGGGCGGCCGCGTTTGCGGTCATCGGCTCTCCTGCGAGTTCTCGGGCGGTGCGCGGAAGACCTGCTCCGCGCGCGGGCGGTATGGATCAGCCGCGTGATGCTGCGTGTTTGGCCATCTCAAGGAGGGCCTCCAGGTCGTGGGCGGCTTCGGCGGCGCACAGTCCGGTTGCCAGCAGCAGTCCGGCGGTCAGGGCGAGGGGGAGAACGCGGCTGTGCGGGGGAGGGGCCATGAGGGCCGCGACTCGCCTGGGTACGGGGCCCGGCCCGGCCTGGCCGAGGCCGAGGATGCCCAGGGCGGCGCGGGGAATCCGGGAGCGGGCACGGGTGTGCCTGGCGGCAAGGGCCGCCTTGCCCACGGTACGGGCGACCCGTCGCCGGTCGCCGGTGGTGGCCGCGCTCTCGTCGGCCCATCGCTCGATGGTGACGGTGACGGTGGCGGCGAGGGGCCGGAGCAGCGGGTCGGCCGCGGAGGCGAGCTGGGCGAAGACCACGAACAGGTAGTGGTGGTGCCTCAGGTGGGCGCATTCGTGAGCGAGCAGGGCTTCGTGCTCGGTGGGGTCGAGGGCGTCGAGCATCCCGGTGGAGACCACGATGCGGCCCGGACGCCCGGGGACGGCGTAGGCCTCGGCGGCCGGGTCCTCGACCACGACCAGTTGGTCCCGGCCCGGCATGCACGCGGCTTCGGCAGCGGCCGCAGAACACCCCACTGGGTCTTCCCTGTTCTGGCCCCGCAGTCGCCTCTCCAAGCACTCCCGGGGGTCCAGGCAACCGGCTCCCTGTGAATCCTGCGGCCGACCTCTCGGGCAGGGCATCAGCATGCGCGCCCCGCACGGGCTGACATCCGCGTCCACTCGGGTCGGCCGCGGTGCTCCATCTGCCACGCGGATCTCGGGGCTGTGGTGTTCCAGCCACACCGTACGGATTACCGGGAAGCTGGAGGCCTCACCCAGGTCGTCACCTCGTACGTACGGCCGCGAGCCTGGTCGTCCAGAGACTTGACCACCAGCACGGTGTCGAGGTCTTCGAGCTCGGGGTCCGCCAGCGGCAGGATCAGCTTGTAGCCGGCCCGGATCTCCTCCACCCACGCCCCGGTCCGCCCACGGAATCGGATCTTCTCCTGCTGCGCCTCTACGACGTAGAACTGGTCCGTGCGTTCCTCGCTGGCTCGCCCTGTCCCCCGGATCCGGTCACGGCGGAACGGGGGCGGCCGGCGGTACGGACGGCGACGGCATGTGGCCCCCGGCGGTACCGCCGGGGGAGGAGCACCCGGACGACCTTCTCACCGACCAGGGAGCCGCGGCCGTGTTGGGAACGCGGGCTTCCACCGTCCGGGACTACGGCACGGGCGGACACCTGCCCGTCGTCCATCGGCACGGCCGCACCTGGTACTGCCGGGCCGACCTCGAAGCCCGGCTCAGCGCGGGCGATCAGCGCCACCAACCCCTCCTCACGGTACGTGGTCGCCATCGGCCCCGGCGACCTGCAAGCGCGTCCGGGTACGACGACGTTCTCCACTCTCATCGAGCCCGCACGCCGGGGGGGCCGCCGGGGAGGCAGACTACTGGCGCGGCGTGATCGCGAAGGCGCCACCGAAGCCGGTCTGCGACGACACCATCACCCAGTAGAGCCTTGGGCCGTGCGGAGGCATGGGCGGGGCAGACGAGGAGGTGTCCAGCCGTTCGACCGAGTCGGAGACGGATGCGGGGGACCTCCCGAGCCGTGGCGTGCCTGCCACCCAGGGGAGGTTTGTGGAGGACCGGCAAGTCCCTGGTGGGGCGGGGTCTCTCTCGGCAGGTCAGCTAACTATGCCTTGATCATGGTCTTGGAATTCTCCGCGTACGGGGCGTCCTTGAGCGTCGGCATCGCCGACGGGCCGAAAACGCCCGGCTGGACGGCGTCGGCGTCCTGCCCGAGGCGGCAGTCGCCGCGCGAGCCGTCCAGCACCGCGAGCCCGGAGGCGGGGAAGGTGGCCCGGCCGAGCGGGGTCGAGCAGCGCTCGGCGAGCGCGTCGGTGACCCGGGGCAGCACCTGCGACTGGGTGAAGAGGCTGTGCCCGCCGGAGTCGGCGGCGACGGTGTTGACCCACGGCATGCCCTGGGTGCGGCGCAGCGCGTCGCGGATGCCGTCCACGCTCCGGGCCTTGCTGAGCCCCAGGCCGGTGTCGGAGGCGCGCATATTGCGCGCGTTGGGGTCGTTCAGGGCGTACGCGCTCTTGTCGGTCCACGGGAGGGCGAGCTCGCCCAGGGAGCTGACGACGGGCCCGTAGCGGGTCCACCACTGGCTGCGGGTGACCTCCGTGGTGCGCCCGTCCGCGCCGCGCACGGGCACCGTGACGGTGCGCTTGGTCATCCGCTCCGCCTTGCCGTCCACGAGGTACGCGGTCGGGTCGGACGGCGCCGGCGTCAGCTGGAAGAGGTTGAGGGTGACGCCGGTGGCGACGGTGTGGCTCCAGGCGATACGGGAGGTGTGCCCGATGGAGACGCCGGTGGTGCCGAGCAGCGATCCGCCCATGACGTCGAGTTCGCCGGGGACCGTCTGCTGGGACTGCCAGAAGCGCCGGCCGCCCTGCCAGGGGTAGTGCGGATTGCCGAGCAGCAGCCCGCGGCCGTTGGCGGCGGTGCTGCCGCGGAAGGCGACCGCGTTCGAGCCCATGTCCCGGCCGTCCTGGGCGAACAGCGCGCGGGCGGCGTCGGCGGGGTCCGCGCTCTTCGCGACGGCGGTGCCCTTCGCGGGTGCGGCGGCCTTCGTGGCAGCGCCCGGCGGCCGGGCCGTCGTGATGCCGTCCACGCCCCGGCCCTGCCCGCCGAGCACCGAGATCGCGAAGCCGCGCCGGGCCACGTCGAGGGCCGACACCGGCTTGACCCAGTCCTTGCCCCGGCAGGCCGGGTCGCGGACTGGGTTCTTCCGCAGCCAGGCGTTGTAGCCCGCCGCCCAGCCGCGCATCAGGTCCTTCGCCTGCCGGCTGGGGCCCTGGGGAGCGGGGCGGTCCAGCAGCTTCTCCACGGTCCGCGCGTCGCGGACGCCGCGGAAGAAGAGGTCGCTGGCGAGGTTGGTGCTCGCGGAGGAGAGCGAGCCGTCCGGTGCGGCGTCCGCGCCGAAGTGGCGGGAGCGCTCGCCGCGTACGGTCGCGAACCCGTCGGCGAGCGTGCACACTTCGTCGGCCGCCTGCGCCCAGCCCTCGCCGAAGCCGAGGTTGGGGTAGTCCTTCGCGACGATGTGCGGAATTCCGTACTCCGTATAGCGGATGACGGCGGAGAGACCGCCGCCGGACGGGTGCGGTGACGGCGGGTCCTGCCCCGCGCCGGACGCGCTCGGCGGCAGTCCGGCGGCGGCGGTCAGCAGGGCGACGCCGGTGATGAGCAGGCGGCGCAGCGGAGGACGCAAGAGCAACGTGACTCCCAACAGGGTTGGAGACCAGTGGTGTTGCGTGCACGGAACACGTGGCATTGAACGATTGGACAATCGAGCACGGTTCACCGGTCACTCACGCAGCTCATGTGATGCTCTGTCAACACCTCTGACCGGGTGCCGCGCCGGCCACACCGATCAGTGCCGGCTCGCGCGCCCCGTCGCCGCCGGCCGCCCCGCTCCGTTCGCCGTCATTGCCCGCCCCGCCCGCTCCGTAGGCCCCGCCCGCGCTGACTGTCCCGTCCGCCCCGTCCAACGCGCCGGCCCCGTCGGCCTCGCTCGGTCCGGTCAGCTCGACGCGGAACTTCTCGACCATGTCCCGCGCGTGGTGCAGCCCGAGCCGGTGGAATATCCGGTGCAGCTCGTCCAGCTCCGTGATGACCTGCTCGCGCGGATGTCCCAGCCGCGCCTGCGACTTCACCAGGCCGAGCCGGGACAGGGTCGCGCCGCGCGGCTCGTGCATGGCGCTGAACTCGCGCAGCGCTCCCGCGTAGACCTCCCGGGCCTCCTCGTAGCGCCCGGCGCGGAAGAGCACGTTGCCGCGCATCTTGTGGTTGTAGGCGAGCGCGCTCGCCAGGTCCATCCGGCGGCAGATGCCCTCGGCCTCGGTGAGCAGTTCCAGCGCGGTCCGCGGGTCCCGCTGGACGGAGAGTACGTCGGCGATGCCGCGCAGCGCCCACGCCAGGCCGCGCGCGTCCTCGGCGTGGGCGGCTATCTCGGCGGCCTCCTCGAACATCGCGAGCGCTTTGTCGTACCTGCCGGTGTTGCGGTGCATCTGGGCGATGCCTTCGAGCGCCCACACCATGTGCCGGGCCTCGCCGTGTGCGCGCCCCTCCGCGAGCAGCTGTTCGTGCAACTCGGCGACGGCCGCGTAGTCGCCCTGGATACGGCCGGTCTCGGCGAGCCCGGCGAGGCAGTAGCCGCGCGCGACCCGGTCGCCGCTGCTGCCCGCCAGTTCGGCGGCGGCGGTGAGCCAGCGGCGGGCAAGCGGCAGGCCGCCGCACTGGCGGGCCAGCGTCCCGCCGCTCCACAGCGCCCACGCCATCGCCGCCGGATCGGCGCTCCGCCGCGCCGCGCGATAGCTCTCGCGCCAGGCGCTCTCCGCCTCGGCCACCCGCCCCAGCCGCCGGTTCGCCTCGGCGACGGCGAGCGCGGCGCGGGCGTACTCCAGATCCGAGGACGCGTTCCGCTGTTCCTCACCGGCTTGCGTCAGCACGTCCTCGTACGACGAGTTCACGGAGAGCGAGGAGCCCAGGTTGCCCTGGTACTCGGGAGCGAATGCCTTGCCGTACATAGGTGCTCGACTTCCTGATCGGTGGGGCCACTGATCAAGAAGTTACGGGTGGGAAGGGGGGTAGCGAATCCCTCTCTACGCTGGTCATAGGTCCGACTGAAGTAGCTGATGGGAGGTCACCGCGTCATCACCGGGACGCCCCCGCGTCATCACCGAGGCGTACGGGAGGGGGCGGCGATCCCCTAAGGGGACGATCGCCTTCCGGGCCGCCGGGCCCGCGCTTCGCCGCGCTCCGGTCGATGTCCCGGGTCCGCGCTCCGGGTCCGCCGGGGCCAGGGTTCCGGTCCCGCCGGGGTCCGCGCTCCGGGTCCGGCGAGGTCCGCGCCTCCGGTCCGCCCGGTCCGCCCGCTCCTCCGGGGGCCTACGCTCCGGCCCCGCCGGCCCGCTCGCCCGGCTGCCCGCCGCCGGCCACCGTCTTCGCCCAGCGGTAGTCCGCCTTGCCGCTGGGGGAGCGCTGGATCCGGTCCGCCAGGACCAGGCTGCGCGGGATCTTGTAGCCGGCGAGGCGGGCCCGGCAGTGCTGCTGGACCGCGTCGAGGGTCAACGGGTCCGCGCCCCGCCGGGGCTGCACGACGGCCGCGACACGGTTGCCCCACTTCGCGTCCGGGACGCCCGCGACCAGCGCGTCGTAGATGTCGGGGTGCGCCTTGAGCGCCTGCTCGACCTCCTCCGGATAGACCTTCTCGCCCCCGGTGTTGATGCACTGCGAGCCGCGCCCGAGGACGGTCAGCACGCCCTGTTCGTCGACCGTCGCCATGTCGCCCAGCAGCACCCACCGCTCGCCGCGCGCCTGGAAGAAGGTCTCGGCGGTCTTCTTTGGGTCGTTGTAGTAGCCGAGCGGCACATGTCCGCGCTGTGCGATCCGCCCCGGCACGCCGACCGCCACCGGCTCGTGGGTCGCCGGATCCACCACGGCCGTACGGTCGTTGACCCGCAACCGGAACCCCTTCGCCGGCCCGGAGTCGTCGGTGGCCGTGCCGTTGAAGCCGGACTCCGAGGAGCCGAAGTTGTTCAGCAGCGTCACATGCGGCAGCAGCGCCCGGAACTGGGCGCTCACCGTCTCCGACAGCACCGCCCCGGAGCTGCTCACGCTGAACAGCGCCGAGCAGTCGGTGCCACGCAGCGGCCCGGCGAGGGCGTCCACCAGCGGGCGCAGCATCGCGTCGCCGACCAGTGAGATGCTGCTGACCTTCTCCCGCGCGACCGTGCGCAGCACCTCCTCGGGCGCGAACTTCCGGTGGATGACCACCTTCTGGCCGAAGTTGAAGCCGATGAAGGCGGTGAGCGTCGAGGTGCCGTGCATCAGCGGCGGGGTGGGGAAGAAGACGATGCCCTCGCCGCCGGCCGCGACCCGCTCGGCCAGTTCCTCGGGGCGCTTGACCGGCTCGCCGGTGGGGGCGCCGCCGCCGAGGCCGGAGAAGAAGAGGTCCTCGTGCCGCCACATCACGCCCTTGGGCATGCCGGTGGTGCCGCCGGTGTAGATGATGAGCTGGTCGTCGGCGGAGCGCGGCCCGAAGCCGCGCTCCGCCGAGCCGGCCGCCTCGGCGTCGGTGAAGGCGATGGGAGTGACACCGGGTTCCGGCGCGCCTTCGGGGGCGTCGCCGACGCGTATGAGGTGGCGGAGTGTGCCGGTGTGCGGCAGGGCGGCCGCGACCCGGGCGGTGAACTCCGCCTCGAAGACGAGCGCGACCAGGTCCGCGTCCCGGTAGAGGTAGATCAACTCCTCTTCCACGTAGCGGTAGTTGACGTTCACCGGTACGGCCCGGATCTTGAGGCAGGCCCAGACGGTCTGCAGGTACTCGACGCCGTTGTACAGGTGCAGTCCGACGTGGTCGCCCTGCCGTACGCCGCTGTCCAGGAGGTGGTGGGCGAGCCGGTTGGCGGCCCGGTCGAGCTGCCGGTACGTCAGCCGCCGCTCGGCGCCGCTGCCGGGGTGGTCGATGTGGACGAGCGCCTCGCGGTCCGGGACCACATCGACCACCGACTCGAACAGGTCGGCAAGGTTGTACTCCACGTGTCCTCCTGACCCGGATACCACTGACTCGGCCCGCTCGGTTCGTGCGACTCGCTCGGCCGTCATTAGAGCGCTCCGCCGCACAGGTGGGAAGGGGCGCCGCAGAAAGAATCTGACTGACAGTCAGATATCTATTGAACTCCCTCCGCACCTACTGCAACCTGTTCTACGTCTTGAGGCGGGACGTCGGGCCCGCCGGGGCGCCCGGAACGACGCGGCCCGGCCACGACCCCCGCGCGACTTCCGGAGGGATACCCATGGGCGGCACCGAACACCTCACCGTGCAGCGCGAAGGCGCGACACTCGTGCTCACCCTGAACCGGCCGGAGGCGAAGAACGCCCTCTCGCTCCCGATGCTGGTCGGGCTGTACGACGGCTGGCTCGCGGCCGACGCGGACGACGCGATCAGGTCCGTCGTGCTCACCGGCGCGGGCGGCGCCTTCTGCGCCGGCATGGACCTCAAGGCCCTGGCGGCCGGCGGTGGCATGGCCGGGGAGCAGTACCGGGACCGGATGAAGGCCGACCCCGATCTGCACTGGAAGGCGATGCTGCGCCACCACCGCCCGCGCAAGCCGGTCATCGCGGCCGTCGAGGGCCACTGCGTCGCGGGCGGCACCGAGATCCTCCAGGGCACCGACATCCGGGTCGCCGCCGAGAGCGCGACCTTCGGGCTGTTCGAGGTCAGGCGCGGGCTGTTCCCCATCGGCGGCTCGACCGTACGGCTCGCCCGCCAGGTGCCGCGTACGCATGCGCTGGAGATGCTGCTGACCGGGCGCCCGTACACCGCTCGGGAAGCCGAGCGGATCGGGCTGATCGGCCACGTCGTGCCGGACGGCGGCGCACTGAAGAAGGCGCTGGAGATCGCCGAGCTGATCAACGCCAACGGCCCGCTCGCGGTCGAAGCCGTCAAGGCGTGCGTCTACGAAACGGCGGAACTCCCCGAGGCGGAGGGGCTCGCGCTCGAACTGGAGCGCGGCTGGCCGATCTTCGACACCGCCGACGCCAAGGAGGGCTCGACGGCCTTCGCCGAGAAGCGCCCGGCGGTCTTCCGCCGCCGGTGAACGACCGCCGCGCCCCCGCTCGCGGACCCGAGGTTCCCGATCGAGGAGCCGCCGTCCCCGAAGCCCGCCGTCCTTGAAGCCGCCGTCCTTGAAGCCGCTGCCCCCGAAGCCGCCGTCCCTGAGAGCCCGCCGCATCCGAGCAGCCGCAGAAGGATGCGAGAAGTCGCAGAAGGAGAGCTGCCGCCCATGACAGACGTCCTGAAGGCCCCCCTGGTCGTCGAGTTCCCGTTCACCCGCTCGCTCGGTCCCGTGCAGTCCGCCTTCCTCACCGGACTGCGCGAGCGCGCCGGGCGGGGCGTGCGGACGCGCGACGGCCGGGTGCTCGTCCCTCCCGTCGAGTACGACCCGGTGACCGCGGACGAGATCCGCGACCTGGTCGAGGTCGGCGCCGAGGGCACCGTCACCACCTGGTCCTGGAACCCGAGCCCGCGCCCGAACCAGCCGCTGAGCACCCCCTTCGCCTGGGTCCTCGTACGGCTCGACGGCGCGGACACCGCGCTGCTGCACGCCCTGGACGCGCCGGGCGCGCACGCCGTGCGCACCGGCATGCGGGTACGGGTCCGCTGGGCGGGCGAGCGGAGCGGCGCGATCACCGACATCGCGTGCTTCGAGCCGTCCGAGGAGGCGGCGCGAGGCGGCGCGAAGGGCGACGCGCCAGCCGGCGCGCGCGCTGAGGCGACCGGCGCGGGCGGCGCCGTCCGCGCCGGCGCCGCGGGCCGCACGGCCACCCCGCACAGCGGCGTCTTCGCCGACCCCGTCACCGGCATCGTCACTCCCGCCCGCCTCGACTACACCTACTCGCCCGGCCGCGCCCAGTCCCGCTACATCGCGGCGCTCGCCGACCGCAAGACGATCGGCGAGCGCTGCCCCGCCTGCCGCAAGGTGTACGTCCCGCCCCGCGGCGCGTGCCCCACCTGCGGCATCGCCACCGACGAGCAGGTCGAGGTGGGGCCGAGCGGCACCGTCACCACCTACTGCATCGTCAACATCAAGGCCAGGAACCTCGACATCGAGGTGCCGTACGTCTACGCCCACATCGCCCTGGACGGCGCGGATCTCGCGCTGCACGGCCGGATCGGCGGCATCCCCTACGACCAGGTGCGGATGGGGCTGCGGGTGGAGCCCGTATGGACCGAGGGCAGCCGGCACCCCGACCACTACCGGCCCAACGGCGAGCCCGACGCCGACTACGACGTGTACAAGGAGCTGCTGTGATGCGGGACACCAGGGACACCAGGGACACCAGGGACGCCGACACCGGGCACGGCGACATCAGGGAGATAGCCGTCGTCGCCTTCGGCCAGAGCGACCACACCCGGGACAGCGACGAGGTCTCCGAAGTCGAACTGGTCATGCCCGTGCTGCACGACACGCTCGGCCAGGTCGGGCTGAAGGCGGGCGGGATCGACTTCACCTGCTCAGGCTCCAGCGACTACCTCGCCGGGCGCGCCTTCTCCTTCACCATGACGCTCGACGGCGTCGGGGCCTGGCCGCCGATCTCCGAATCCCATGTCGAGATGGACGGAGCCTGGGCGCTCTACGAGGCGTGGGTCAAGCTGCTCACCGGCGAGGCCGAGACCGCGCTCGTCTACGCGTACGGCAAGTCCTCTCCCGGCGACGTCCGGGACGTGCTGACCCGCCAGCTCGACCCCTACTACGTAGCGCCGCTGTGGCCCGACCCGGTCTCGCTGGCCGCGCTCCAGGCGCAGGCGCTCATCGACGCGGGGGACACCGACGAACGCGCCCTGGCCGGGGTCGCGGCCCGCAGCCGTACGGCCGCCGCCGGCAACCCGCACGCCCAACTGCGCTCGTCCGCCGCCCCCGACCGGCTCCTCGCCGAGGAGTACACGGTGCGGCCGCTGCGCCGCCACGACTGCCCGCCGGTCGGCGACGGCGCAGCCGCCGTCGTGCTCGCCGCCGGGGACACCGCGCGCCGGCTCTGCGCCCGCCCCGCCTGGATCCGCGGCATGGACCACCGCATCGAGGCGCACAGCCTCGGCGTACGGGACCTCACCGCTTCGCCCTCGACCCGGCTCGCCGCCGAGCGGGCCGGCCTCTTCGAGCGGCCCGTCGACACCGCCGAGCTGCACGCCCCCTTCACCTCGCAGGAGGTCGTGCTGCGCAAGGCGCTGCGGCTCGGCGACGAGGTGAGCGTCAATCCGTCGGGCGGCGCGCTCGCGGCCAACCCGATGATGGCCGCCGGTCTGATCCGGATCGGCGAGGCGGCGGCCCGCATCCAGCGCGGCGAGTCCGACCGCGCCCTCGCGCACGCCACCTCCGGCCCCTGCCTCCAGCAGAACCTCGTCGCCGTCCTCGAAGGAGACACCGATGCCTAAGGAGCCCGTGGCCGTCGTCGGGATCGGCCAGACCAAGCACGTCTCCGCCCGGCACGACGTCTCGATCGCCGGCCTGGTCCGCGAAGCGGCCGTACGGGCCCTGGCGGACGCCGAGTTGACCTGGGCGGACATCGACGCCGTCGTCATCGGCAAGGCCCCGGACTTCTTCGAGGGCGTCATGATGCCGGAGCTCTACCTCGCCGACGCGTTGGGAGCCGTCGGCAAGCCGATGCTGCGGGTGCACACCGCGGGCTCGGTCGGCGGCTCGACCGCGCTCGTCGCCTCGAACCTGGTCGCCGCCCGCGTCCACCGCACGGTGCTGACCCTCGCCTTCGAAAAACAGTCCGAGTCCAACGCCATGTGGGGCCTCTCGCTGCCGGTACCCTTCCAGCAGCCGCTGCTCGCGGGCGCGGGCGGCTTCTTCGCACCGCATGTACGGGCCTATATGCGGCGGACCGGCGCGCCCGACTCGGTGGGGTCGCTGGTCGCCTACAAGGACCGCCGCAACGCCCTGAAGAACCCCTACGCGCACCTCCATGAGCCCGACATCACCCTGGAGAAGGTGCAGTCCTCGCCCATGCTGTGGGACCCGATCCGCTACTCCGAGACCTGCCCGTCCTCGGACGGCGCGTGCGCGATGATCCTCACCGACAGCGCGGGCGCGGCACGCGCCCCGCACCCGGCCGCCTGGGTGCAGGGCGGCGCGATGCGCAGCGAGCCGACCATGTTCGCGGGCAAGGACTTCGTCTCGCCGCAGGCGGGCAAGGACTGCGCCGCCGACGTCTACCGGCAGGCCGGAATCACCGATCCGCGCCGGGAGATCGACGCGGTCGAGATGTACGTGCCGTTCAGCTGGTACGAGCCGATGTGGCTGGAGAATCTCGGCTTCGCGGCCGAGGGCGAAGGCTGGAAACTCACCGAGTCCGGCGTGACCGAACTCGACGGAGACCTCCCCGTCAACCCTTCCGGCGGCGTGCTGTCCACCAACCCCATCGGCGCTTCCGGCATGCTCCGGTTCGCGGAAGCGGCGCTTCAGGTGCGCGGCAGGGCGGGGGCGCACCAAGTGGACGGCGCGCGCCGGGCGATGGGTCACGCGTACGGCGGCGGCGCCCAGTTCTTCTCCATGTGGGTGGTCGGCGCGGAGCCTCCCGCGAACTGATCCACCGGCGTCCGGGCCCGGCGTGAAGCAGGTCGAGAAGTTGAGCGTCCTACCACGTGGAGCGGGTACCCGCCGGACAGATCGCGAGAATCGTCTCGCGGCCTGTCCGGCACCGGTCGCGATCGCTAGGCTGACCCCGGACGACGAACCGGGAGGAGCGCTGACGTGGCCGACAGCATCACGCACCAGCCATTGGCTGGCACCCAGAAGCCCAAGCTCGATCTCAGCAACGCCGATTGGCAGTCGAGCAGTCAGGGAGCGGGGGACGTCCAGATCGCCTTCATCGAGGGCTACATCGCGATGCGCGACGGACGCATCCCGGAGGGCCCGTCACTGATCTTCACGCCCGGCGAATGGCGCGCCTTCGTACTCGGCGCGCGGGACGGGGAGTTCGACCTCACCTGAGCGCCATGGAACCTGAGCGGTACGGACCGGCGCGGACAGCGGCCCGGCTGTGAGAGTGAGCCGCCCGAGGATTTCGGGCGGCTCGCTCTCATGCCCGTGCGGGTCAGCAGGTCCGGTCCGTTCAGGGCCACAGCAGCTCCTTCTTCCAGGAGGCGTCGGCGCGGCGGTAGCCGAGGCGGGTGTGCTCGCGCTCCTTGTCGCCCTGCCAGAACTCGACCTGCTCGGGGCGCAGCGTGTACAGCGTCCACTGGGGCGGTACGAGGCCGGGTTCGCGCTCCAGCCGGGCCAGCGACTCCCGCACCGCCGCGTCCCGGGAGGCGAGGCCGTCCAGCGGGCGGCTCTGCCTCCCGAGCAGCGCCTCGGCGCGCGCGCCGGCTGTGCGGGCCGGCTGTGCGGGCCAAAAAATCGGCGGCGGCGCACTCCGCGCTCTCGCGCATCGCCGGGCCCCGCACGCGCACCTGCCGGGCCAGCGGCTGCCAGTAGAAGGTCAGTTCCATGCAGGCATCAGGGCTCCCGCCCACTCCGTCCGGCACACCGGCTGACGCACTGGCCGTCGAGCTGGCCGTCACCATTCGCCACGACGGACATGGCGGCGTCGCCGACGACTTGAGCGATCCGGCTGGGCTGACGGACTTGGTGCGCCGCCGGGCCGACGCGTTCGACGGCGTCCTGGACGCGGCCCGGTTCAGCGCGGACGAGGCGGTGCTCGGCGAGGTGCGCGAGTTGCGGGCCGCCGTCCGCGCGCTTTTCGCGCGCGCCGTGCGGCCGGGGCCGGTGAGTTCAGCCGACGCGGACCGGCTGCTGCCCGTGGCCGAGGCGGTCGGCCGGCTCAATGCGGCAGCGGCCCTGGTGCCGACGGCGGCCCGGCTGGAGTGGCCCGAAGGGGGCGCGCCGGTGGTCCGTACGGAGACCGCCGCCCTCGCCCCGGACCGGGACCGGCCGGCCGCCGCGCTGGCCCGCGCCGCGATCGGCTTCCTCGCAGGCCCTGACCGCGAGCGGCTGCGCGCCTGCCCCGCTCCGCGCTGCGTGCGCTATTTCGTCAAGGAGCACCCGCGCCAGGAGTGGTGCAAGCCCTCCTGCGGCAACCGCGCCCGGGTAGCCCGGCACCAGCGGCGGCACCGGACCGCGCCATAGCGAGTACGCGGTAGGCGCGGGCCCGGCACGCGACGTGATCCGCCGAGCCGACGCGCGCCCGCATCAGCTGCGAGGTGGTCGCGGCCTCCACCACGACCGGCTGTCCGCGCCGCACGAGCGGGTCGTCGAAGCGGTCGCCCCGCTCGACTCGCCGACCCGCTCAACTCGCCGGCGCGGAGCTCTGATTGAACAGGCCCGCCCACGGCCGCTGCCGGCCCTCGCTGACCGCCGCGATGCCCCGGGCGTCGTAGCGGGCGGTCTCCAGCGACCAGGCGAGGTTGCCCCGCATCACATGCCGCATGCCGTCCACATAGTGCTCGACATGATCGCGGAGGGTCGCCGGGACGCCGGAGTCGGCGAGTGAGCCCGGAAGCTCCTCGGCGAGCCGCTGGAAGCGTCCGATGCGGTCGTTGGTCGCCCGGACGACGCGGCGGACGGCCTGGCCGACCGTGCAGTCCTCGCTCCGGTGCAGGATGATCACGCTGTTGTTGACGTCCCCCGCCGCGAGTTCCTTGTCCAGCGAGACGATGTCATTGACGAAGATCACCACATCGGCGGTGATCTCCCGCATCTCGGCGAGCGGCGAGCCGGTGTGCAACTCTCGCGGGATGGTGTAGCGGCCCGCGCGCTCGGTGAGGTCGAGGCAGGGCTGCACGCCGATCGAGTCCCGCCGGCCGCGCAGGAACTGCTCCAGGGAGAGCGGCCCGCGCCGGGTCCGGTTGAGTGACTCCCAGTGGTACGCGTCCAGGTATTCGCGCCAGTGGTCCCGGAAGCGGTGCTGCCACGCGAGCGGCGTGCCGTCAGCGATGCGCCGCCACAGATCGCGGTACCCCACGAGCAGCGGGCCGGGCGATTCGCCGGCCCGCGGCGGCACTTCGGGGACGTCGTACATCGTCCGCACGATCGCGTCCACCAGGACGGCCACGGCCTCCGGCCGCAGCCCCAGGTCCCCGTCGAACTGGTCGTCGAACAGGAAGAACCAGCCGTTGAGGTCGGTCGCCAGTTCGAGGTCGGCGCCGCGGGCCTCCGGATAGAAGTACGCCATCAGCCGCTCCAGCCGCAGCACGTCGTACTCGGCCGTCGCGGACTCGCCGCGCAGCATGCCCAACTCGTGCAGCCAGCGCAGCGTGTGGCGACGGGCCGCCTCGGTGTCGGGGCTGATCCCCAGGGGGGCGCGAATGTCGATCCGCGCGGTGCGCTCAGCGAGATTCGACCCCGGCCGCGGGCTGCCGAAACCTGTCGGTTCTGTCATGATCCGCCCCCTTCGTGCTGCGCTGTTCTGCTGCGTTGTGATGATCCGATACTGGCGGAATCAGGCCCTCAGGAAGCCTTCAGTGAACGGGAACAACGTTGAGGGGTCAAGGATTTGACGCGGAGTGCGCCGGGGCACGGAGGTGTACCGGCAGCGCGTAGCGCCGGTGCGCGCGCTCCCTTGCCGACTGCCGCTCCGAGCAGGGCGTACGACCGGGCGCGCGCAGGGCGCGCGCACTCCCGGTCCAGTGCTACGGATCTTGCCGTACGGCTCCGGCGGACCGGCTGTCCGGCGTACGCTCGGCGTTACCTGCCGAAGGGGAGCGGACGTGGCAGATATGAACGGCCAACACCGTCGAGCGCGACAGCCCTTGCTCGAAAGGGAATCCGAACTCGTCGCGCTGGACCATGTGCTGACGGAACTGTGTGGAAGTGCCGAAGATCCGGTCAAGGCGCGTGCGGGCGGTCTCATCGCCTTCGCGGGTCCCGCCGGCCTCGGCAAGACGGCGCTGATAGCGGAAGTACGCCGCAGGGCCGCCGCCCGCGGCTGCACCGTCCTGATGGCGCGCGGCGGTGAGCACGAGCAGGGCGTGGCCTTCCACGTCGTGCGCCAGCTCGTCCAGCCGATATTCGCCGCCGCCGACGAAGCGGAACACCGCAGGGTGCTGGGCAGCTGGTACGACATCGTGGCCCCGGCCGTCGGCCTGGTCGCCACGGCGGGCGGTGCGAGTCCCGACCCGCAGGGCGTACGGGACGGCTTGGACTGGGTCGTCACCCGCTTCGCCGTGCAGCAGGCGCCCGTCGTGCTGATCCTCGACGACGCGCACTGGGCGGACTCGGAATCGCTGGCCTGGCTCAGCGCGTTCGTCTCGCGCGCCGAGAAACTCCCGATGCTGGCCGTCGTCGCCTACCGGCCGGACGAACTGCCCCTGCACGCCACAGCGTTCCGCAGGCTCGCCGAACGGCAGGGCTCGCGCCCCTTCGACCTGGCGGCGCTCACTCCGCGAGCGGTCGGCCGGATCGTCCGGGAGCTGCTGGGCGAGGCGGCGGACGACGCCTTCTGCCGCGAGTGCTGGGCCGTCACCGGCGGCAACCCCTTCGAGGTGGTCGAACTCGTCGCCAAGATCGGCGAGCGCGGCCTCAAACCGCAGCAGGCCAATGTGCCCGAGCTGCGCGACCTGGCGTCCGCCGTCAAGGGCAACGGCCTGATCGAGCGCCTGGAGCGGCTCGGCAGCGCCACCGTCCGGCTGGCCTACGCGGCGGCCGTGCTCGGCAGCCAGGTCTCCCCCTCGCTCGCCGCCGGCCTCGCCGGACTCGGCAGGCAGGAAGCGTCGGACGCCGCCGACCGGCTGCGCGAGGCCCGCATCCTCGGCGAGGGCAGCAGCACCGACCACACCTGGGAGTTCTTTCACCCCCTGGTCGCCACCGCCGTCTACCGCGCGATCCCCGGCGCGCTGCGGGTCGCCATGCACGGCCAGGCCGCCATGAGCGTCACCGACGCCGGCCTGGGCGCCACGGCCGCGGCCCGGCACCTGCTGGAGATGCACCCCGACAGTGACTCCTGGGCCGTGACGCAGCTGCGCGCGGCGGCCGAGGAATACCTGCGCGCCGGAGCCCCGGACGCGGCGCGCCGCTGCCTGGAGCGCGCCCTGCGGGAGCCCCCGGCCATCCAGGACCGGGCCGGCGTGCTCTTCGAACTCGGCCGCTCCTCACTGCTGAGCGAGCCCGCGACCACCGTCAACCATCTGCGCACCGCCCTGGAGGAACCCGAGCTGGAACCGGAGCTGCGCGAGGCCATCACCTACCGGCTCGCCCAGGCGCTGGGCCACACCGACTGGATGGAAGAGGCCGCGCGGGTCGTCGCCCAGGAGGCCGGGCGGGCCACCGTCTCCCGCACCCGGCTGCGCATGCAGGCCGAGCAGTTCATGTGGAACGCCTTCCGCGCCGACGAGGAGGACTCGCCGGCCCGCTCCCGGCTGCTGACCCGGCTCGCGGACCACCTCAAGGGCCGCGGCACGGCCGAGCGCTACATCCTCGGGCTGCGCGCCTGGGACGCCATGGTGCGCGGCGAGAGCGCGAGCACCGCGCTGCACTACGCGGAGGAGGCGCTCGGCGACGGAATGCCGTGGACCGAGGAGAACGGCGCCTTCGAGGTGCCGGTCCTGGTCGCGCTCACCTTCATGTACTGCGACCGGCCCGGCAGAGCCGAGGAGCTCTTCATCAAGGGCATCGCCGAGTGCGAACGCAAGGGCTGGCGCGGCGCGCACCTCTCGTTCGGCTACACCCTGCTCGGGTACATCCGCTACCGGCGCGGCCGGCTCGCCGAGGCCGAGCAACTGGTGCACAGCGGATTGCAGATCGCCGACCGGGTGGGGCAGCGGGTGCCCGCACAGTGGTTCGCGATCGGCATCCTCATCGAGATCCTGCTCGCCCGCGGCCGCACCCAGGAGGCGCGGGAGCTCGCCGACACCTACGCGTACGGGGAGGTCGTCCCCAACGCCGTCGTCTACCCCGACTCCGAGACCGTCTACAGCGAACTGCTGCTCGCCCAAGGGCTGCGCCAGGACGCCGAACGGCACCTGACCGCGGTCGGCCGGCGGCTGGATCCGCGCGGCATGCGCAATCCGGCATGGTGCCCCTGGCAGCTGCGGCTCGCGCAGGCCCTCGCGCTCTCGGACCCGGCGCGGGCCATGGAGAACGCCCAGGAGGCGGTCCAGCGCGTCCGGCACTTCGGCACCCCCTCCGCGATCGGCACGGCGCTGCACACTGCGGCCGCCGTGACACCCGGAGCGGCCGGCATGAAGCTGCTGTCCGAGGCTGTCCAGCAGCTCGAACGCTCGCCCTCCGCCTACACACTGGCCACCGCGCTGGTCGACCACGGCGCGGCCCTGCGCTCGGTCGGCCTCCCGCAGGACGCGGCCGACCGGCTCTACCGCGGTCTGGAGGGCGCGGTGCACTGCGGGGCGGACACCCTGGCGGCGCGCGCCCGCGACGAACTCTCGGCGGCCGGGCTGCGCCCGCTCCAGCTGCGCATCACCGACAACGACGCGCTCACCGGACAGGAGCGAGTGGTGGCCGAGCTGGCCGGCCGGGGCTGCTCCAACCCGCTGATAGCGGAGAAACTGGCCATCCCCGAGCGGGATGTGGGCCGGTTGCTGTCCGTCGTCTACCGCAAGGCCGGTACCGACCACGCGGGATTGCCCAGGCTCTTCGGAGCCATTCCGGACGGGGGCGGTCACTAGGCCCGGTGCGGTGAACCGGCCCCAGCCCGCCGGCCGAGGCCGATCGCCGGTCAGGACCCGGCTCCGGGAGTCCCCGACAGCCGGAGCACCCCGTGGCTCCCGCACGTCGCGGGGGGCTGCCGGGCACGTACCATGTCCGCATGTCGTTCCTCCGCCGCCGCAGCGCCGCCATGCCCACCGGGCCGGATTTCGACGTCCTCGCGATGGACCCGGGGGACTGGCCCGGCAACCTCGGCGCCGGGCTGCTGCCCGCTCCTGACGGCAGCTGCCAGGGCGTCTTCCTCCGGTACGACCTGTTCGGCGGACGCGGTCCCGCGATGGTCATCGGAAACCTGCCGCTGGGCTCGCCGGTCCGGGATCTCGCCGAGGGGCAGGTGCCCTTCGAGGTCGCCCAGCTGCTCGTGGCCCTCGGCAACGAGGAGGAGGTCGTGGTGGTGAGCACCGAGGACACCCCGGTGATGCACGAGGACAACCTGCTGATCGTGCGCCGCCTCAAGTGTTCCGAGGGCCGGATCTCCTGCGCCCAGTTCGACCGCAACGACGGCGTCCTCGTCACCATCGCCAGCTGGGACCGTCCGATCACCGACGACCTCTACCAGCTGTTGAAGCCGCTCCCCGCGGAGCTGTTCCAGCAGGGCTGAGCCCTCGCCCGCACCCCACCTCTCGGCCCTTTCTGTTTTGTCATGCCCCTTGTCGATCTGGTCATCGGACCTCTAGCCTCGGTCTCGCCCATCCGGGAGAGCGTGCTTCGAGCCGTCCGAGGAGCTGGTGATGCATCAGGGGATTCGTCGTAGAACCGCGGTGAAGACCGCGATGAGTGGGGTCGCAGCGCTCGCGGTGGGAGGCCGGGCGGCTGCCGCCGCGGCTGCGGAAGGTGCGGGGCCGACGGGCGCGGCTTCAGCGGAGGGCGATGCGGCTACGGCCGACACATCCGATGAATTGACGCTCTGGTACAGCAAGCCCGCCGCCGACTGGGAGCGTGAGGCGCTGCCCATCGGCAACGGCGCACTCGGCGCGATGGTCTTCGGAACCGTCGCCTCCGAACAGCTCCAGTTCAACGAGAAGACCCTGTGGACCGGCGGCCCCGGCTCGCCGGGCTACGACTTCGGCAACTGGCGGCGGCCCCGCCCCGGCGCCGTCGAGGGCGTACGGCGGCAGCTCGACGAGCAGGGCACGGCGAGCCCCGAAGCGGTGGCCTCGCGGCTCGGCCAGCCCAAGACCGGCTTCGGCGCGTACCAGACCTTCGGCGATCTTCGGCTGGACATCCCCGGCGCGCCCACCGCCCCCGAGGGCTACCGCCGGGAACTGGACCTCCGCGACGCCGTCGCCCGCGTCAGCTACACGACGCGGGGCGTCACCCACCGCCGCGAGTTCTTCGCCTCGCACCCCGGCAACGTCATCGCCGGCCGGCTCACCGCCGACCGTCCCGGCCAGGTCGGCTGCACCGTGCGCACCACCTCGCCGCACGAGGGCCGCCAGGTCTCGGCGGCCGGCGGCCGGATCGCCGTACGGGGCAAGCTCAAGGACAACGGACTCGGCTACGAAGCGCAGATCCGGGTCTTCAACCACGGCGGTACGCGCACCGAGGACACGGCGGCCGGCAGTGTCACCGTCACCGGGGCCGACGACGTCTGGTTCGTCCTGTCGGCCGGCACCGACTACTCCGAGACCTACCCCCACTACCGCGGCGACGACCCGCACCGGCGCGTCACCCAAGCGGTGGACGCCGCGCCGGTGATCGGCTACGGCGCGCTGCTCGACCGCCATCTCCGCGACCACCACAGGCTGTTCGACCGGGTCGCACTCGACATCGGCCAGGCCATGCCCGCCGGAGTGAGCACCGACAAGCTGCTCGCCGGATACACCGGGGGCGCGAGCGCGGCCGACCGCGCGCTGGAAGCCCTCTACTTCGCGTACGGCCGCTACCTGCTGATCGCCTCCTCCCGGCGCGGCTCGCTGCCCGCCAACCTGCAGGGCGTCTGGAACAACAGCACCACCCCGCCCTGGTCCGCCGATTACCACACCAACATCAACATGCAGATGAACTACTGGCCCGCCGAGGCCGCCAACCTCGCCGAGACCGCCGAGCCGCTGGACCGCTTCGTCACCGCGCTGCGCGCCCCCGGCCGGATCACCGCCAAGGAGATGTTCGGGTCCGCCGGCTGGGTGGTCAACAACGAGACCAATCCGTACGGCTTCACCGGCGTCCACGACTGGGCCACCGCCTTCTGGTTCCCGGAAGCCGCCGCCTGGCTCACCCGGCACCTCTATGAGCACTACCGCTTCAGCCTCGACGCCGGCTATCTGCGCCGCACCGCCTACCCGGCGATGAAGGAGGCGGCCGAGTTCTGGCTCGACAACCTGCACACCGACCCTCGGGACGGCAAGCTCGTCGTCTCGCCCAGCTACTCGCCCGAGCACGGCGACTTCACCGCCGGCGCGGCCATGTCCCAGCAGATCGTCCATGACCTGTTCAGCAACACCCTGGAGGCGGCGGGCACGGTCGGCGAGGGCGCGGAATTCCGCACCCGGCTGGAGAAGGCGCTGAAGGGACTCGACCCCGGGCTGCGCATCGGGTCGTGGGGCCAGCTCCAAGAGTGGAAGACCGACCTGGACAGCCGGACCGACGACCACCGGCACGTCTCGCACCTCTTCGCCCTGCACCCCGGCCGGCAGATCCAGCCCGGCAGCGAGGAGGCCGCCGCGTCCAAGGTCTCGCTCACCGCGCGCGGCGACGGCGGCACCGGCTGGAGCAAGGCGTGGAAGGTCAACTTCTGGGCGCGGCTGGGCGAGGGCACACACGCCCACAAGATGCTCGCCGAGCAGCTCAAGAGTTCGACCCTGCCCAACCTCTGGGACACCCACCCGCCGTTCCAGATCGACGGCAACTTCGGCGGCTGCGCGGGCGTCGTCGAGATGCTGGTCCAGAGCCACCACGGCGTCGTGGACCTGCTGCCCGCACTGCCCGCGAGCTGGCCGACCGGCTCGGTACGGGGACTGCGGGCGCGCGGCGACGCCACCGTCGACCTGGACTGGCAGGACGGAGCGGCCCGGCGGATCGCGGTGACGGCCGGCTGCGACGGTGAACTGGGGTTGCGCTGCGGCTTGTTCGACGCCGGGTACACCGTGCGCGACACGCGGGGCGGGGGCGCGCGGCGGCCGTCCGTACGCGAGGAGGACGGCGTCCTGCTGCTCCGGGCCGACGGCGGGCACACCTACGAGTTCACGGCGCGCGGCTGACGGACCGGACTGACGGCGGCGTACGTACAGATGCGCCGCCCCGTCAGTCCATCCGACCGGCACCGCGAGCGTGGGGCCCCGCCCGGAATCCGACAGGGGCCCCACGCTGCGGCATCGGCCGGGGACTACCTCCCCGACGACCGCGCGATCACGTCGGCGGCCTTCACATAGGCGATCCGGTGTCCGAACTGGATCTCGTAGTAGCGCTCCTCGCCGCGCACCAACGCGTGCCCAGCGGTCTCGAACGTCGGCGCGTAGAAGTACTCGCCGCGCACCTTCCCGCCGACCGCGTACTTCTGGCCGGCCAGGAGCTTGTACGGGAGCGGGGAGACGGCCTGCACGGGTACGCCGGCCGGGTAGGCCTCCTTCTCCGGGTAGGCCCTCCCGTACACCGGGACGTCGGCCGCGCCGGGCTTCGGCGTGATGACGAGCCCCTTGGCGTCG
Source organism: Streptomyces sp. H27-D2 (assembly GCF_035828615.1). Classification (NCBI taxonomy): domain Bacteria; kingdom Bacillati; phylum Actinomycetota; class Actinomycetes; order Kitasatosporales; family Streptomycetaceae; genus Streptomyces; species Streptomyces sp. H27-D2. The sequence continues at coordinate 30,646 of NZ_JAYMZR010000051.1, forward strand.
ACCGCGGTCGGCTGCCGGCGCGGGTTGTGGAACCACGCCTGCTGGCCGAGGTACCAGATCGCCGTCCAGTCGCCCTGCCGCCCGGCCACCGCGTACCGCTGGCCTGTGGAGGCGCGGGCGCCCGTGTCGTTGACGCCGGTCGTGGAGTCGGCGCCGTTCGGCCGCAGCCCGATGTCCTTGACCAGCGGCGCGTCGGCGGCGGGCGCGGTGTGCAGCCGTACCGCGCCGGAGCCGTGCGGGTCGCACAGCTGTCCGGCCTTCACGCAGCCGGTGTAGTCGGGCTTGTTGGCGGCGTAGTCCGGCCGGATGGTGACCAGCCCGCCGTGCGAGCCCGCGGTGCGGTGGAAGGGCTTGCCGATCAGCTTGAAGTAGTGCGACCAGTCCCAGTACGGACCCGGGTCGGTGTGCATCCCGCCGATGCTCGCCGCGGTCGGGCCGGGCACGTTGTCGTGGCCGATGATGTGCTGCCGGTCGAGCGGGATGTCGTACTTCTTGGCGAGGTACTTCACCAGCCGGGCGGACGTGCGGTACATCGCCTCGGTGTACCAGGCGTCCGGCGCGATGAGGAAGCCCTCGTGCTCCAGGCCGACGGACTTGGAGTTGATCGCCCAGTTGCCCGCGTGCCAGGCCACGTCCTTGGTCCGGACGTGCTGGGCGATGTGCCCGTCCGAGGAGCGCAGGGTGTAGTGCCAGGAGACGTACGTCGGGTCCTGGACCAGCTTGATCGTGGTGTCCCAGGAACCCTCGGTGTCGTGCACCACGATGTAGTCGACGGACTGGTCCCTGGGCCGGTCCGCCTTGTCGTGGTTGCCGTAGTCCCCGTCGCCGAACTCCTCGTAGGGCGCCGGGATCCACTCGCAGCCCACGGCCGAGGGGCACTCGACGCCGTTCCCCTCGGCGGGGGCGCGCAGCTGCAGCCGGCCCAGCTGCGCGGTGTCGGCCGCGACGCCGGGGCTGCCCGCGAGGGCGACCCGCTGGCCGTCGTCGGTGGTGCGGGCCTCGCCGGTGCGGATGACGTCGAAGACATCGTTCGCGAAGGCCGCGGCGGTCGCCGAGTCGTCCGCGCCGGAGTACCCGGCGACCGCGCCGTACCAGTCGGCGGGGTCGGAGCTGAGCGGCTTGCCCAGCTTGCGCTGCGCGGCCGCGAGCAGCGCGGCGCCGCCCGCCACATTCGCCCGGGAGCTTCGCCGCAGCTCACCGGCCGGCAGATCGGTCAGCTCGGCGGCGCGGTCCAGGGTGCGCAGCCGAGCGGGGAGTTCGGCGGTCTCGGGGACCTTGGTGCGGACCGTCCTGGGGCGCGAGGTGTCACCGCGGGCGTCCTCGGCGCCCTCGCTGTGGTGCGGGGCCTCGGCCAGCGCGGTCCGCGCGTCGGTGAGGTGCATCGGCCCGTAGCCGCCGGAGACGCTGGGCGCGCCGTGGTGCGCGTCCCACCGGGTCTCCAGATACGAGACGCCGAGCAGCACGCTGCGCGGAACCTGATAGCGCGCGGCCGCGTCGCTGAACGCCGCCTGCAACGCGCCGGACCGGGGTTGCTCCGCGGTCGCGGACGGGGCGGCTGAGACCAGTGGCAGCAGCAGCGCCGCAGAGGTCACGACGCCTGCGGCGCGCAACGGCCGCCGGGTGCGTGGGCGGTCGGTTCTCGGGTGGTGAGGGGCGGATCGCAATGCAGCCTCCTTGAGCTGGCCCGGGGCCGTGCGCGGTGACCGATGGTGCGCCGACAGCCGTGCGGGGCCGAACCCGCCTAGAGGTATCGGTTCGCCGACGATCCGTCAATCATGCCCAGGGGGCGGGTTCAACACGCTGATCCCGGGGTGCGCGGGAATTCCGGGGGCGCGCGTGGAGCGCAGCCCGGCTGCCCGGAGGTGAACGCCGCACAACGAAGGGAACGGTGCGCGGACGGCTGCGGCGCGCCCGGTTCCTGGACGGTTCCTGGGCGCGCCGCAGCGCACTGCCCCCCCCGGTCGGTGGAACGCCGAAGCCGCTCGGCGGTGGTGGCGCGGAGCGGCTTCGGCGTTTCAGCGGCTTCTCTCGGTGGCTCCGGTGGCTCTCCTCAGTGGGCTCAGGGCTGCTCAGGGCTTTCTCTCTCAGCGGGTGCCGACGGCGGCGCGGACCGCTCGCCGCGCCATCTGGCAGTCGTCGTGCAACCGGCGCAGCAGCAGCCGCTGCTCCTCGCCCACCTCGCAGCCGGAGCTCGCCGCGCCCCCGCCGCCGGACGGCCGGCCCACTAGGCCGGGGACGCCGGGCGTGCCGTGCATGGCCCGTTGCAGCTTGGTCTCGTAGTTACGGATCTCGCGGGTGAGCACGATCATCAAGTTGATCAGGAAGGCGTCGCGGGACGCGGGTCCCTTGGCCTGCGCGTGCTTGCTGATCTCACGGCGCGCCGCGGGGGCGTCGCCGAGCACCGCCCACAGGGTCGCCAGGTCGTACCCCGGCAGATACCAGCCCGCGTGCTCCCAGTCGAGCAGCACCGGCCCGGTGGGCGAGAGCAGGATGTTGGAGAGCAGCGCGTCGCCGTGGCAGAACTGGCCCTGGCCGTACTTGCCGCCGGTGTGGGCGAGCCCGTGCAGCAGTTTCTGCAAGTCGCCCATGTCACGGTCGGTGAGCAGGCCCAGTTCGTGGAAGCGGGCGATCCGGGTCGGGTAGTCGATGGGCGCGTCGAACATGCCGGACGGCGGCCGCCAGCGATTGACCTGCCAGATCGCGGCCAGCACGGCCCGGATATCAGCCTGTGGCGGGGCCTCGACCGGGTGTCGTTGGAGGGCGGCGACGCGTCCGGGCATACGTTCGATGACCAGCGTGCAGTTCTCCGGATCCGCTGCGATCAGACGCGGCACCCGCACCGGCGGGCGGTGCCGGACGAACGCGCGGTATGCAGCTATCTCGTGCCGGAACTGTTCGGTCCATGCGGGGGAACGGTCCAGTAAACACTTGGCGACCGCGGTGCTGCGTCCCGTCGTGCCGATCAGCAGGACGGACCTGCTGCTGCGGCGCAGCACCTGGACGGGGTTGAACTCCGGGCAGATGCGCAGCACCGACGCGATGGCCGCGCGCAGCTGCGAGCCCTGTGGGCCGGACAAGTCGAGTCTCCCGCTGAGCGGTTGGGGGCCGAGCCCCTGCGGCCGCCGGGGCCGTCCGCCGACGGCGGCTGTGGAGTGGTTGGGGTCGAGATACGGCCCGCTGTTCGAACTGGTGCCGGTCTGCTGCGGGTGGTGCGGCCGGAGGGGCCGGAGCGGGGCGGACACGGAGGACGATGCTGCGTACATGGGTGATACAGATCCCTTCGTGCGCCGACAAGTTGCCGCGTCCCCCGGACCGGACGGCGGATCAACACCCTGGGGAGTGAGGTCCGGCCGCCGGGCCGGGTGGCGCGTTCCTAACACGACACCCGGGGACGGGTGGCACACCATCTGGCGAACCCTGGCGAACCCTGGCGAATAGTCGCGGCGCACGTGACAGCCGGTTACTGTCAACTCAGCCGAGCAACCTGGGGGCTTGACGTGAGCAAGGAACCAAACACCCGCCTCTCGGACCTGTTCGGCCTCGCCGGCTGGTCCAAGGGGGAGCTGGCGAGACTCGTGAACCGGCAGGCGGCAGCCATGGGCCACCCGCAGTTGGCAACCGATACATCCCGGGTCAGGCGGTGGATCGACACCGGCGAAACGCCGCGCGATCCCGTGCCCCAGGTGTTGGCGAATCTGTTCACCGAGCGACTCGGCCGTGTCGTGACCATCGAGGATCTCGGGTTCGACCGGCAAGGACGCGCGGGAAAACGGCAGGCTGTGGACGGTCTGCCCTGGGCGCCCGAACGGACGGCCGCGGTCCTCACCGAATTCACGGGAATGGACCTCATGCTCAACCGACGTGGCTTGGTTGGCGCGGGCGCCGCGCTAGCCGCAGGCTCAGCCCTCACGAGCGCCATGCAGGACTGGCTTCACACGGACCCGGCCCTGGCGGCCGACGCTCCCCGATTCGACGATCCGCTGACCGCCTCGGCGGATCCGGCCAGCTATGACCGCTACGAGGCGGCCCCCGTGGGGTCGCAGGAGATCGACGCCCTGGAGCGTTCGGTCGACGTGTTCCGCGCCTGGGACGCGGCCCGCGGCGGCGGGTTGCAGCGCAAGGCCGTGGTCGGCCAGCTCAACGAGGTGGGCGGCATGCTCGCCTACCACCACCCGCCGCATCTCCAGCGCAGGCTGTGGGGGGTGGCGGCGAACCTGGCGGTGCTCGCCGGGTGGATGTCCCACGACGTGGGCCTGGAGCCGACCGCCCAGAAGTACTTCGTGATCGCCGCGCACTCGGCGCGCGAGGGCGGCGACCGGCCGCGCGCCGGCGAGGCGCTGTCCCGCGCGGCCCGGCAGATGGTGCACCTGGGGCGTCCCGACGACGCCCTCGACCTCATGAAGCTGGCCAAGTCCGGTTCCGGCGAGGAGACCCTGCCGCGCACCCGCGCCATGCTCCAGACCATCGAGGCGTGGGCACAGGCGTCACTGGGGCGCGGGCAGGCCATGCGCCGCACCCTGGGCGAGGCGGAGGACCTCTTCACCTCGGACCGGACCGATGTGCCGCCCCCGAGCTGGATGCAGATGTTCAACGAGGCGGATCTGCACGGCATGCAGGCCCTCGCGTTCCGCACGCTCGCCGAGCACGACCCCTCGGCGGCGCGGACCGCCCAGCGGCACGCGAAAGAGGCGCTGCGGCTGCGGGAGGATGGCCGTCAGCGGTCGCAGATCTTCGACTACCTCTCGCTCGCCTCGGCCTGCTTCATCGCCAACGACCCGGAGCAGGCCGACACCTACGCGCGACTGGCGCTGGTGTCGATAGGGGATACCTCCTCACATCGAACCTGGGACCGGCTGCGCGAGATGTACCGGCTCACCGGCCAGTTCTCCGACCACGCCACGATCCAGGACCTCCGCGAGGAGATCCAGCTCGCGCTGCCGAGGAAGGCCGCGAAGCCCGTGGTGAAGTCGGCGAAGGGCGTGCGCAGAGGGCTCAACAGGGACGTGTGAGCGGTCCGTCGCTTCTGGCTTCCGCCGCTGAGGATGCTGAGGATGGGGAAAAGCTTGGGGGTATGTGAGAGCTGATACGCGTCCAAGACGTCCAAGCGCTGACGTCTCAAACGTCTGCTAAGAGCTGATCCGAGCCACCAGCACGCAGGCATCGTCCTCGCGGTTCGTCTCACCGAACTCTTCGATGACGGCCCGCAGACACTCCTGCGCGCTCCGTGCCGCGGCGAATCCGGGAGCCAGCGAGAGCAGGCGCAGCGCGCCCGCGTTCGTGTCCAGATCGGTGCTGCGCGGGGACAGACCGTCGGTGTGCAGCACCAGGATGTCACCCGGTGCGAGCCGTTCCTCGGCCTGGCCGTAGAGGGCGCCGGACATCGCTCCGAGCAGTACGCCGTCCGGCGGCAGCAGGGCGCGCCCCTTGCCGCCGCGGAACAGCAACGGGGCGGGGTGTCCGGCCTGCGCCCAGGTCAGGGTGCGGCTGCCGGGCTCGTAGCGGCAGCAGACGGCGCTGCCCAGGGTGGGCTGCGCGGAGGTGTCGAGGAGCTGGTTGAGCCGGGCCATCAGCGGGCCCGGCTCCAGGCCGGCCAGCGCCATGCCGCGCAGCGCACCGAGCAGCATCGCCATGCCCGAAGTGGCGGTGACACCGTGCCCGGTCAGATCGCCGACGCTCAACAGGGTCTGTCCGTCGGGGAGTTGCATCGCGTCGTACCAGTCGCCGCCGATCAGGGCGCTGGTTCCGGAGGGGAGGTAGTGGGCGCCGAGGTCCAGGGCCACCGGACCGCCGTGCGGGAACCGCAGGGAGCCGCGCCACGGCGGCAGCACGGCCTCCTGCAGTTCGACCGCAAGCCGGTGCTCGGTCTGCGCGATGTGCCGTTGGCGCTGCAGCGAGTCACGGGTCTCGCGCACCGCCCGCTGGCTACGGCGCAGCTCGCTGACGTCCCGCAGCACCGCCCACATGGAGGCGGTGCCGCCGTCGGCGTCGAGCACTGGCTCGCCCACCATGTGCATCGTGCGAACGCGCTGGTCAGGGCGCACGATGCGGAATTCGCCGTCGATCGCCTTACCTTCCACCAGACAGTCGGTGACCATCGTGGTCAACAGCTGCTGGTCCTCCGCGGGGAGGCAGGAAGGCAGCTCGTCGAGCGACAGCGGGCCGTCCTCGGGGGAGCGGCCGAAGATCCGGAAGAGTTCGTCGGACCAGCTGACCTCGTCGGTGAGCAGGTTCCATTCGGCGCTGCCGACCCGGCTGAGCAGGGATCCGGGGAGCGGTTCGGGGGGCGCCACGGGCAACTGCGGCGACGATCCCGCCGTCCCGTCGGCGAACGCGTCCCCGTCGGTGAACCCGTTGCCCGCGCCGCTCTTCTCGCCGTCCGTGGGCAGTCCCTCCCGTAGCTGGCCGAGGTGTTCCCCCAGGTCATCGAGGTGGTGCACCGCGAGATCGCAGAGCGCGCGCTGCCAGCGGAGCTGCGGGTCGTCGTCCGTCAGCGCCTCGCGCCGGACGGCGGCGATGCCGCCGCGCAGATGCAGCGTTTGCGTGATGAGGGCTTCGACCGCTCCGCGCTCGGGCGGTTGGGCGGCCGGACGATCCGCGAAGCGGGGGGGCGGCATGTCGTACTCCGATACAGGGGCGGCGCGGCCAGCTCTGACGGAATCGACCGATCAACGGAATCCGCAGACAACGGATCCGCAGAAGGGCCGGTTACGACTCTTGCACAGGCTGCGACGGCCCGTAAGTCATTTGGCAATACCCTCATCGGGGGTGCATAGGGCATATGCCTCAGGCCTTGCTGGGGCATATCGGGCAGGACTCGGCGGAACTGCTCCTTCCAGGTAGGCTGCGGCGCTCGGGAGCCCCGCAATCCTCGCCTCCCATCAGGCGTAGAACGCATACTCACCGGCAAGAATGCCGGTCAGCGGAAATCCCGTTGCCAGCGAAACTCCTCGCACCGGATGCTGACTCCATGCATGACAGTCCAGTCGATTCAGACATAGCGCCCAGCGGAACCCTGCTCGGCCTCTTGCAGAGGGGCCGCGGAGACGGGACTTTGCATGCCCTCGCGGCACCGCGTGCGGAAGCGCTCGCCGCGCTCCACCACTGCGTGCTGCGCGACCCCAGGAACGACTGGCAGGCCGAGAACCGCTCCCTCTACTACGCGCGGCTGTGCCTGCAGCTCGACGGCGGGCTCGACGAGATCGAAGCGCACCTCGTCCACGTCGACGACCAGCTGGACACCGGCGAGGAACGCACCGGCCTCGCCCTCGCCGTCCTCGGCCACCTCGCCTCCTACGGCCGCGACGACGCCCTGCACCTGCTGCGACGCTACGCCGCCGGCGGCAGCAACTGGGAGTGGGCGCTCGACGAGCTGGCGCTGCGCGACGACGACACCGCGCTGCGCGCGCTGGCCCCCGTGACGCTCGCCCGCTTCCCCCCGACCCCCGAAGGCGACGCCGAGCTGGCCCGGACCGTACGGGCCTCGTTCGAGCCCCGGCCCTGGCGGCTGTGGGCCGAGGATCCGCTGTACGGCGTGCGGGTGCGCGCCGCACAGGAACAGGGCTGCTTCGACCGCTGGCAACGGCAACTGCGCTCCGGCGCGCCGCGCCCCGGCTGGAGCGTCGGCGACGTACTGCGCTGGGCCCAGCAGCAGCACGAGCTGGACCCCGGCGGCCGCCGGCACGACGCTGCGGCCCGCTGTCTGGCGGCGGTGGCCGGCCCCGAGGACCGGCCCGAGCTCCTGGCCGCCGCCGCTTCCGGCCCCGACGCGCCCCGCGCCGCGGCCCTCCGGCACCTCGCGGACACCGGCGCCCCCGAGGTGCTGGACCTGATCGAGGCAGCCGTCGCGGACCCGCTGGCCGACCTCGTCGCACACGCCGCACTCAGCGCCTTCGAGCGCATGCGCAGCATCGCCGCGCTGGACCGGGCCCGCCTCTGGGCCCACCGCACCGACGCCCTGGGCACCGCCGCCGCGGGCATGCTCGCCTGCAGAGGCGGCCCGCGGGACTCCGAGCTCGTCCTGAACGCGCTCGCCGGGACCGTACGCACCGCGGGATCCGACGCGAACGCGCTCTGGACCCTGGTCGACGGGGCGGGCCGGCTGGCCATCGAATCCGCCGCACCCGTACTGCGGCACATCTACCGCGAGACCTCCTCCTCCCAGCTCCGCGGCCGCGCCGCCCGCGCGCTGGCCGCCACCGACCCGTCCTTCGGGGCCGGATTCGCGGTCGAGTGCCTGTGGGACTGCGAGGAGAGCACCCGCGAACTCGCCGCCCGGCACGCCGCGACCGGGGACGACCGGGTCGTGGAGCAATTGCGCCGGCTCGCGGCCGACCCCGCCGAGGAGAGCGAAGTACAGACTGCGTCCCGCAGCCGCATCGCCCCGGACGAGCCCGCGCGCTAGCCGCCGTGACCGGCAGGTTTCCTGTGTCACCCCCGCCATATGTGTCCTTCGGACGGGTGCCCTTCGGACGGGCTAAAAATTCAGCCCGTCCGGCGCTTGAGGACACCCCCCCCACCGGGCGGACCGGACCATCGCGCGGTCACCGCGCAACCACCCACCCTGCGTCACAATGGCGGGATGACAGAACGTTGGGAGTTCTGGATCGACCGCGGCGGCACCTTCACCGACGTGGTGGGCAAACGCCCGGACGGCCGGCTCGTGACCCGCAAACTGCTCTCGCACGACCCGGAGCACTACGCCGACGCGGCCGTGGAGGGCATCCGGCGGACGCTGGGCCTCAAGCCGGAGGAGCCCGTCCCGGGCGAGCGGATCGCCGTCGTCAAGATGGGCACCACCGTCGCGACCAACGCCCTCCTGGAACGCGAGGGCGCGCCCACCGTCCTCGTCATCACCGAGGGCTTCCGGGACGCGCTCCGCATCGCGTACCAGAACCGGCCACGCCTGTTCGATCGCCGCATCCTGCTGCCCGAGGCGCTCTACGACCGGGTGATCGAGGTCCCCGAGCGCGTCGACGCACACGGCGGTGTGCTGCGCGAGCCCGACCTCGACGCGACGGCCGAGGCGCTGCGCGCCGCCCACCGCGACGGCCTGCGCAGCGCCGCCGTCGTCTTCCTGCACGGCTACCGGCACACCGCCCACGAACGGATGGTCGCCGAGCTGGCCCGCGACCTGGGCTTCACCCAGGTCAGCCGCTCGCACGAGGTCAGCCCGCTGATGAAGCTGGTGCCGCGCGGCGACACCACGGTCGTGGACGCGTATCTCTCACCGATCCTGCGCCGGTACGTGGACGACATCGCCAAGGAGCTGCGGGGCGTCCGGCTGATGTTCATGCAGTCCAACGGCGGGCTGCGGGAGGCCGCGCACTTCCGGGGCAAGGACGCCGTGCTGTCCGGACCCGCCGGCGGCGTGGTCGGCATGGCGCGCTCGGCCGCCGAGGCGGGGCACCGGCGCGTCATCGGCTTCGACATGGGCGGCACCTCGACCGACGTGTCGCACTACGCGGGGGAGTTCGAGCGGGTCTTCGGCACCGAGGTGGCCGGGGTGCGGATGCGCGCCCCGATGATGAACATCCACACCGTCGCGGCGGGCGGCGGCTCCGTGCTGCACTTCGACGGGCGGCGCTATCGGGTCGGCCCCGACTCGGCCGGCGCCGACCCGGGCCCCGCTTGCTACCGGCGCGGCGGCCCGCTCACCGTCACCGACGCGAACGTGATGCTCGGCCGGATTCAGCCGGACCACTTCCCCGCCGTCTTCGGCCCCGGCGCCGATCAGCCGCTGGACGCCGAGACGGTCCGTACCCGCTTCGCGGAACTGGCCGGGCGCACCGCGGACGCCGCCGGGGACCGCCGCAGCCCCGAGGAGGTCGCGGCCGGATTCCTCGACCTCGCCGTGCTGGGCATGGCCAACGCCGTCAAGAAGATCTCCGTGCAGCGCGGCCACGACGTCACCCGCTACGCGCTGACCAGCTTCGGCGGCGCGGGCGGCCAGCACGCCTGCGCGGTCGCCGACGCCCTCGGCATCGACACGGTCATCGTCCCGCCGCTCGCCGGAGTCCTCTCCGCGTACGGCATCGGGGTCGCCGACGCCACCGCGATGCGCGAGCGGTCCGTCGAGGTCGAGCTGAGCGAGCGCAATCTGCCGCGGGTGCGCGAAGTGTGCGCCGAGCTGGCCGAGCGGACCCGCGAGGAACTGCTGGCGGACGGCGTGCCGGAGGCCGGCCTGCGCACCGAGCCCCGTGTCCATCTGCGGTACGCGGGCACCGACGCGAGCATCCCCGTCCCGCTGGACACCGCCGGCGCGATGGCCGCGGAGTTCGTACGGATCCACCGCGCCCGGTACGCGTTCAGTATGGACAAGCCGCTGGTCGCCGAGACGGTGTCGGTCGAGGCCGTCGGCGAGGCGAGCCGCTCCGGCGGGTACGAGGTGGAGCCGGCGGAGCGGGACGGCGGCTCGCACCCGGCCGGCACCGTGCGCATGTTCGCGCAGGGGCGCCCGCGCGACACCCGGCTGTACCGACGCTCCGCGCTCAGCCCGGGGGACACCCTCACCGGCCCCGCGATCGTCGTAGAGGAGGACGCGACCACCGTCGTGGACCCCGGCTGGCAGGCCGCCGCGGGCGAGCGCGGGCATCTGCTGCTCACCCGGGTGCGGCCACGGCCCCGTACGGTCGCGGTCGGCACCGAGGTGGACCCCGTGATGCTGGAGGTGTTCAACAGCCTCTTCATGGCCATCGCGGAGCAGATGGGCCTGCGGCTGGAGAACACCGCGCACTCCGTCAACATCAAGGAACGGCTCGACTTCTCCTGCGCGCTGTTCGATTCCGAGGGCAACCTCATCGCCAACGCACCGCACATCCCGGTGCACCTGGGGTCGATGGGGGAGTCCATCAAGGAAGTGCTGCGGCGCAACGGCGACGCGATGAGACCCGGCGACGTGTACGCCATCAACGACCCGTACCACGGCGGAACACACCTGCCGGACGTCACCGTCGTCACCCCGGTCTTCGACCCGCAGCCGGCGGCGGCCGACGCCGAGGCGCGCCCTGAGCTGCTGTTCCTGGTCGCCTCGCGCGGGCATCACGCCGAGATCGGCGGCATCACCCCCGGCTCGATGCCCGCCTTCAGCCGCACGATCCAGGAAGAGGGCGTCCTCTTCGACAACTGGCTGCTGGTACGCGACGGCACGCTGCGCGAGCGCGAGACCCGCGAGCTGCTCGGCGCGGGCCCGTACCCCTCGCGTGCCCCCGACGCCAACCTCGCCGATCTGCGCGCCCAGATCGCCGCCAACGAGAAGGGCATCAGCGAACTGCGGAACATGATCGAGCAGTTCGGGATGGAGGTGGTGCGGGCCTATATGGGCCATGTGCAGGACAACGCCGAGGAGTCGGTGCGCCGGATCGTCGCGGGGCTGAGCGACGGCTCGTACAGCTACGAGACCGACAGCGGCGCGCGGATCGAGGTCGCGCTGCGCGTCGACCGCGCCGCCCGCAGCGCCGTGCTGGACTTCGCCGGAACGTCACCGCAGCAGCCGGGCAACGCCAACGCGCCCAGCTCGGTGGTGATGGCGGCGGTCCTGTACGTCTTCCGGACGCTGGTGAGCGAGGACATCCCGCTCAACAGCGGCTGCCTGAAGCCCCTGGAGGTCCGCATCCCGGCGGGCTCCATGCTGGCCCCCGTCTTCCCCGCGGCCACCGTCGCGGGCAATGTCGAGACCTCACAGGCCGTCACCGGCGCGCTCTACGCGGCGCTCGGCGTCCAGGCGGAGGGCTCGGGCACGATGAACAACGTCACCTTCGGCAACGACCGGGTGCAGTACTACGAGACCGTCGCGAGCGGTTCGGGCGCGGGCGAGGGCTTCGACGGCGCGGACGCCGTGCAGACCCATATGACCAACTCCCGGCTCACGGACCCCGAGGTGCTGGAGTGGCGCTACCCGGTGCGGGTCGAGGACTTCGCCGTACGCGAGGGCAGCGGCGGGCGCGGCCGGTGGCACGGCGGCTGCGGGGTGATCCGGCGCATCCGCTTCCTGGAGCCGATGACGGTGGCGCTGCTGACCGGGCACCGGCGAGTGCCGCCGTACGGGATGGCCGGCGGCGAGCCGGGCGCGACGGGGGTGAACGCGGTCGAGCGGGCCGACGGCTCGACGGAGTCGCTGCGGGGGTGCGATGCGGTGGATGTCGGGGCGGGGGATGTACTCGTGATCCGTACGCCGGGGGGCGGCGGGTACGGGGTGCCGGTCGCTTGAGCAGCGCGCAGTGGCCGACGGTCCGGGCGATCCGCGTGAATCGTCCGGCCGGCTGAAATGCCGTCACCAACCCGTGACCAGCACCTTCGCGACAGACCCTAGCGGAGGGTGGCCGGGCCGCCGAGGTTGTGGATCATCCTGCGCAGGACCTTGAGCGCGGTGACGTACTCCTCGTCGGTGATGCCGTCGTGGATCTCCGCCCGCAGGTCGGTGACGAGCTGCTTGATACGGGCCTTGGCGGCCCGCCCGGCGTCCGTGAGGTGCAGGCGCCGGCCGGCGTCGGCGCTGAGCCAGCCGCGGTGGAGCAGTTGGTCGACGGCGCGGGAGATCTCGTACGGGCCGTCCGCGACGCTCGCGAGCTGGGTGGCCACTTCCTCGCGGGTCGGGCCGTCGCCGCCGATGTCCACTCGGCAGAGCGTCCACCACTGCGGCTGCGTGACGTCCATACGCGCCATAGCGTCGCGTATGCGCTTGATGACCATCTCGTTGGCGACGCCGCTCCAGTAACCGATGGGCTGTGTGGCGAGCATGTCGTCGGTCGCGTCCGGGTCGGCGGTCGCGGGGATGGTGCTCCGGGCCATGTGTCGTCACCCTTGCGGTAGTTCGCGGTTGGTGTGGACGACGCTAGGACCTCAACCTGAGTTGAGGTCAAGACGAATGGGCTTCTGCGATGCGGCTTTCGTCCAGGATCCCCCAGGGCCAGGGAACCAGTCAGCCGGAGTGGATAGGCAAGGGGTTGACGGTGTCGACCTTCACAACAGGCCCCGCAACGGCGACCGCCGCCCGTACGTACGCGGCAAGCCTTGCGAGTACGAGGATCGCGAGCATGTGCGAATGTGCACGCTTCGGTTCGGCATCCTCACCGAGTTGGCACTCTCTCGCGCTGAATCCGCTGAAGTGATCGCTGAGGCTGTGAAGAGTCATCACTGAGCAGAAAGGGACGAGCCGTTCACATGGCGAAGTCGAACCCGTTGGCACATGTCCAGTGGCGTAAGAGCAGTTTCTCCGGAGGCGGTGGTGACACCGGTGGCGACTGTGTGGAAGCCGCGGCCCTCCCTGACGGGCGGATAGCCGTGCGCAACAGCAAGCACCCCGAAGCGGGTGCGGTGTTCTTTACGCGTTCTGAGATGGGTGCTTGGCTCAAGGGAGTGAAGGCCGGGGAGTTCGACGACCTCGTTTGAGCTGGCACTTTACTCAGTTTGCACAGCACGATGGGACCGGTAATCCAGCCGCGAGGCGCTCGGGCGGCCGGGGCCGGGGCGCCGCGGGACGAACCGCACCGGCGTGCCGGGGACGGCCTGGGCGGCCGCCGCGAGGAAGGGCTCCGGTACGACGCCGACGACCGGATAGCCGCCCGTCGTCGGATGGTCGTTGAGGAACAGCACCGGCAGACCGTCCGGCGGTACCTGCAACGCGCCGAGCACCATGCCCTCGCTGGGGAGTTCGCCGTCCACGGCGCGCTCCAGCGAGGCCCCCTCGGTGCGCAGCCCGATGCGGTTGCTGGAGACGGAGACCCGGTACTCGCCGCTGAACAGCGTGCGCAGGCCGCGTGCGGTGAACCAGTCGTCGCGCGGGCCGAGTACGACGGGCAGCGCCAACTCCCGTACCGGCCCCGGGTGGGGCGCCGCGTCCGCGCCGGGCGGCGGCGGGGCCGGAACGCCGAGCGGCAGTACAGCGTGCTCGGTCAGCGGGGCGGGGCCCAGGCCCGAGAGCATGTCGGTGGAACGACTGCCGAGCACCGGCTCGACGTCGATCCCGCCGCCGAACGCCAGGTAGCTGCGCACCCCGTGGGTGGCCGCGCCGACCCGTAGCACCGCGCCCGCCGGTACCCGTACGGCCGCGCCCCACGCCACCGGCCGGTCGTCCACGGAGACGGGGCAGGGAGCGCCGGTGACCGCGACGGTGACCGCCCGGCGCATCCGCAGGGCGCAGCCGGTGAGGGTGGTCTCCAGGGTCGCGGCCCCGGCCTGATTGCCCACCAGCCGGTTGGCCAGCAGGTGCGCGGGCAGGTCGAGCGCGCCCGCTCGGGGCACCCCGAGATGGGCGTGTCCGGTCCGGCCCAGGTCCTGGACGGTGGTGAGCGCTCCGGCCCGTACGACCGCGAAGGCACTGTCGGTCATGCTGCCCCCTCGTGCGGTTCCTGCCGCGAGTCCTGCGGGACGAAGCGGACGAGTGTGCCGGGGGCGAACAGCGCCGCCGGCTCGCGCGCGGGGTCCCAGAGCACCGCGTCGCAGGTGCCGATCAGCTGCCAGCCGCCGGGGGAGGCGCGCGGGTACACCCCGGTGTACGGGCCCGCCAGGGCGAGCGAGCCGACCGGAACCCTGGTCCTGGGGGTGGCCCTGCGCGGTACGTGGTAGCGCTCGGGCAGCCCGGTCAGATAGCCGAAGCCGGGGGCGAACCCGCAGAAGGCGACCCGGAATTCGACGCCGGAGTGGATCCGTACGACCTCCTGCGGGGTGACGCCCCACAGTTCGGCGACGGCGGCGAGGTCCGGGCCGTCGTAGCGCACCGGGACCTCGATGCTGTCCTGCCGGGTGCGGGAGAGCGGCGGGATCCGCCAGCCCGTCAACTCCGCGGCGAGGCGCTGCGGTTCGTCGAGGCCGTTCAGCAGCACGGTGCCGGCGGCGGGCACGATCTCGCGGATCGGCGGCAGCGTGCCCGCCGCGGCCCGGCGCAGCAGTTCGGCGTGCAGCGCCTCGGCTGCCTCGCCGCTGTCCAGCTCGATGAGCAGCCCCCGGTCGCCGACCGGCAGCGCCCTCATCCGGGGAGTCCCGGTTGCCGCGGTCATGCGAAGGCCGCCACGCGGACGCCCGCGGCGTCCAGTTCGGCCCGTACCCGCTGGGCGAGCACGGCCGCGCCGGGGGTGTCGCCGTGCAGGCACAGCGAGCGGGCGTCGATGTCCACCCGCTGTCCGTCGATCGAGGTGAGCGTGCGGTCCCTCGCGATGCCGAGGGCGCGTTTGAGCACGGTGTCGGCGTCGCTGATGACGGCGTCCGGCTCGCGGCGGGAGACGAGCGTGCCGGCCGCGGTGTACGCGCGGTCGGCGAAGGACTCGGCCACGACGGGCAGTCCGGCTCGCGCCGCCGCCGCGTGCAGCTGTGATCCGGGGAGCCCGAGCACGGGCAGCGCCTCGCCCGCGAGCCCGATGCCCTCGACCACGGCTACCGCCTGTTCCTCGTCGTGGACGCAGCGGTTGTAGAGCGCGCCGTGCGGCTTGACGTAGCCGACCCGGGCGCCGGCGGCGCGGGCGAAGATTTCCAACGCGCCGATCTGGTAGGCGATCTCGGCGGCCAGCTCGTCCGGCGGCACATCCATCGCGCGCCGCCCGAAGCCCGCGAGGTCCCGGTAGGAGACCTGGGCGCCGATCACCACCGAGCGCTCCGCGGCCAGGTCGCAGATCCGCCGCATCGTGACGGGGTCCCCGGCGTGGAAGCCGCAGGCGACATTGGCGCTGGTGACGACGGACAGCAGGGCGTCGTCGTCGGTGAGCCGCCAGCGGCCGAAGCCCTCCCCGAGGTCGGCGTTGAGGTCGATCACCGGGTCGGTCATGTGGATCCGTTCGATGGGGGCTGGGCCGGGGTGCGCCGGGCGGTGCGCGTGGGCGGTGCGGGCCGGGCGAACCGGTGCGGTCGGTGTGTTCGGTGCGAGTCGTGGGTCCGCCGCGTCGGACGGGGCCGGAGCGGACGGGGGCGGAGCGGACGGGGGCGGGACGGGGCCGGGCAACTGCAGGCCGGCCGACCCGTTTCCGTAGAGACTCTCCCCCTGAGGGCAGCCGGGTCGACCGGCCATACTTCAAACGTAAGGGATCGTTGAACGATCCGACAAGATGTGTGTTGTTCCGTTCCGGTATCTCGGATTGACTCCTGACTGCCGCCACGCGGGGCGGCGGCGGGCGAACGGAGGGGGGACGGCATGGTCGACGGGGTGGAGCGGCGGCTCGCGGAGGCGTCCGGGCTGGAGACGGACCGGCCGTTGCTGGGGCGCACCAGCACTGCGGAACGGGTGGCGGACATCCTGCGGGACCGCATCGCCGAGGGGTACTTCCCACCGGGCAGCAGGCTCTCCGAGGAGAGCATCGGCGGCGCGCTCGGCGTCTCGCGCAACACGCTCAGGGAGGCGTTCCGCCTGCTGACGCACGAACGGCTGCTGGTGCACGAACTCAACCGGGGCGTGTTCGTGCGCATGGTGACGGTCGAGGACCTGATCGACATCTACCGGGTGCGCGGGCTGGTCGAGTGCGCGACGGTGCGCGGGCTGGGCGAGCCGCCCTACCGGGTGGACGCCATCGAGGCGGCGGTCGCCGCGGGCGAGACGGCCGCGCGGGAGCGCTCCTGGCAGGATCTGGCCACCGCCAACATCCGCTTCCACCAGGCGATCGTGAGCCTGGCCGGCAGCCCGCGCACCGACGAGCTGATGCGCGGCGTGCTGGCCGAGCTGCGGCTGGTCTTCCATGTGATGGCCGACCCGCGCCGGTTCCACGCGCCCTACCTGACCCGCAACCGGCAGATTCTGGAATCCCTGAAGGCCGGTGATCCGGGCGAGGCGGAGCGGCTGCTGGCCGCCTATCTGGAGGATTCCAGGCTTCAGCTGTCCGCCGCGTACGCGCAGAAGATGTCCAGCGACTGACCGATTGAGGGTCAAGCGGGGGGCAATGCCTTGTCGGATTGTTGAACGATCGCTAGCCTCCTCGCAGTCTCCCTGCCTGCCCAGGGCGGGGACCCGAGCGCGGAAGGCGAACGAATGATCGTTCTCCTCGGCGTCGTCGTGGTGATCCTCGGATTCGCAACGAGGCGCAATCCCCTGCTCGTCGTAGGGGCCGCGGGCATAGCCACCGGCCTGCTCGGCGGGCTTTCGCCCCAGGCGGTGCTGGCCGCCTTCGGGGACGGCTTCGCCAACAGCCGGTCCGTGACGATCTTCGCCGTGACCCTGCCCGTCATCGGCCTGCTGGAGCGCTACGGCCTCAAGGAGCAGGCCGGACGGCTCATCTCGCGCTTCGGCAAACTCACCACCGGCCGCTTCCTGGCCCTCTACCTCGGCCTGCGGCAGATCTCCGCCGCGGTCGGCCTGACCAACGTCCTGGGGCACGCCCAGACCGTGCGCCCGCTCGCCGTGCCGATGGCCGAGGGCGCCGCCGAGCGCAAGTACGGGCCGCTGCCCGACAAGGCGAAGGAGAAGATCCGGTCCTTCTCCGCCAGCGCGGACAACGTCGGGCTGTTCTTCGGCGAGGACGTGTTCCTCGCGGTCGGCTCGATCCTGCTGATCACGGGCTTCGTCAACACCACGTACGGCACCCACCTGGAGCCGCTGCACCTGGCCCTGTGGGCTATCCCGACCGCCGTCTGCGCCTTCGGCGTGCACGGCTGGCGGCTGCTGCGGCTGGACCGGCAGCTCGAACACGAACTGCTCGTCGCGAACATCGAGCCGCCCGCCGTGACCGCTCAGGAGGCCGCCAAGTGATCAAGGCAGAGTGGTTCTACTGGCTGGTCGGCGCGATCTTCCTGGTGATGGCCGCCCAGATGGTCACCGACCGCAGCAACCCCAAGCGCTTCGGCACCGCCTCCTTCTGGGGGCTGCTCGGCCTGGGCTTCGTCTACAGCACCTGGGTCGTCGACAAGAGCGCGCCCGCCGAGCCGCTGGGCGTCCTGGTGCTCGCCATGGCCTGCCTCGCGGGCTTCGGGTTCACCGGGCGCGGCGCGATCCGCACCACGAGCTCGCAGGAGCGGACCCGCAGCGCGGAGCGGCTCGGCAACAAGCTCTTCGTCCCCGCGCTGACCATCCCGGTCGTCGCCCTGGTCTGCGCCGTCGGCGTCAAGAAGCTCTCCTTCGGCGGCACGCCCGTCCTGCAGGAGGGCAGTGAGACCATCCTGGGCCTGGGCATCGGCGCGGTCGCCGCGCTCGTCGTCGGCATGGTGATGCTGCGCGAGAAGAAGATCACCACGCCGCTGCACGCCGGCCGCTCGATGCTGGAGGCGATGGGCTGGGCGATGCTGCTTCCGCAGATGCTCGCCACGCTCGGCAGCATCTTCTCCGTCTCGGGAGTCGGCGAACAGGTCGGCAAGCTCACCACCTCGGTGCTGCCGGACGATTCGGTCTACATCGCCGTCATCGTCTACTGCCTCGGCATGTTCCTGTTCACCGCGATCATGGGCAACGCCTTCGCGGCCTTCCCGGTGATGACCGCCGCCGTCGGCTGGCCGGTCCTCATCCAGCAGGCCGACGGGGACCCCGCGGCCGTCCTCGCGATCGGCATGCTCGCCGGATTCTGCGGAACCCTCGTCACGCCGATGGCCGCCAACTTCAACATCGTCCCGGCGGCGCTGCTGGAGTTGAAGGACCAGTACGGGCCGATCAAGGCCCAACTCCCGACAGCCGTGGTGCTGCTCGGCTGCAACATCGTCATCATGTCCCTCGTCGCTTTCTGACGCTTACTGGCGTCCTGTGGCGCAATAAGGCGTGTTGAGGTGTTTTCGATGATTCCCCAGCGTATTCCGACCCGCGGGCGACCCGAGATCGCCCGCCGAAGGAGCACCGCATGACCCGCGTACTGCTGACCGGATTCGAACCCTTCGGCGGCGAGAGCGCCAACCCGTCCTGGCTCGCGGTGCGGGCCGCCGCCGAGACGGCGTCCGCCTTCGCGCAGCCGGGCGGCCCGCTGGCCGGAGTCGAGTTCAGCACCGCCGAACTGCCCTGCGTCTTCGGCGAGGTCGTCGTGGCGCTCCGCTCGGCGGTGGAGGCCGCGGACCCCGACCTCGTGCTGTGCGTCGGGCAGGCCGGAGGGCGTCCCGACATCACGGTCGAGCGTGTCGCGCTCAACCTCGACGACGCCCGCATTCCCGACAATTCGGGCGCGCAGCCCATCGATCGGCCCATCGAGGCCGACGGTCCCGCCGCCTATCTCGCCGCACTGCCCGTCAAGGCGTGCGTCGCGGCGGTGCGGGAGGCCGGACTGCCCGCCTCCGTTTCGCAGACCGCCGGCACCTTCGTCTGCAACCACGTCTTTTACGGACTCATGCACCTGATCGCGACCGAGCGCCCGGCCCTGCGCGGCGGCTTCGTGCACGTTCCCTACCTGCCGGAACAGGTGGTCGACCGCTGCGAGCCCTCGCTGCCGGTGGCCTCGGTCGCGGCCGGACTGCGGGCCGTTGTGGCCGCGGCGGTGACCACCGCGGAGGACATCCGGATGGTGGGCGGCGCGACGCACTGACTCGCCGGTCCGTGCCGTTTCGTCCGTTGTCGGTGCGAGCGCCTAATCTGGGCCTCGTGACTTCTCCTGCCCCGGCGGCTGTTCCGCCCCAGCTCAACGGGCCCGCACGACCGGCGCCGGGCCCGGCCGCCGACGAGGGCCTGGCCCGGCGGCTGCGCGCGCTCGCCTGCACCGCCCCGCTGCACGACCTCGACGTGCGCAAGGCCAACCTCGCGGGCGAGTACAGCGGATACGCCATGGCGGAGGTCGCCCTCGCGGCCATCGACCTGGTCACGCTCAACATGGACTTCGACACCGGCGCGGACCACGAGCAGATAGTGGCCAGGCTGCTGCCCCGGGTCGCCGCCCAGGCCCCGTCCCGGCCCACCGCCGAACACGGCCGCGTCGCGCGCTGGGTGCTGGAGAACCTGATCAACGTCGGCAGCGTGGACCGCGGATTCCGCGCCGTCTACGGCACCTTCGGCCCGGACGGCGCGTACATCCGGCGCGACTACGACTTCAAGCTCATCGAAGAGGTGCCGGGCCCCGGTGGCGGCGTCTATCTGCGGACGACCGACGAAGCCGTCAACGTCCTGGTCGGCGCCCTCGACACGGACGTCACCAGCGCGCAGATCGCCGCCGAGGTCAAGCTCGAAGTGCTGATCAACCGCGGCAAGCTCGCCGACGCCCAGCTCGCCGCCGAGCACGCCCGCTACCGCACCGTGCAGTACGCCGAGACGCTCCGCCGCACCCTCGACGCGACCCGGCGCAACGTCCGCGCCGTCGACTGGCTGCGCACCGTCCCCGACATGATCGCCGAAGCCCTCGACCACGTTGCCGACCGCTACCGGCACGAGAACGCGATCCTCACCAACATCCGCAAGGTGCGCGACGAAGCAGAAGCCGGCGACGAGAAGACCGGCGAGCACAAGCGCCGCGCCGCCGAACTCGTCGACATAGTCAAAGACTGCATCCGCCGGCACACCCAGCTCCAGTCCCGGCTGCTGGAGGCCGGGCCGCTCTTCCGGGCCGAACAGGACCGGCAAGCCTTCGCCACGCCCACCTCCCGGTCCGGCCTCGACCTCTACGGCCAGCTCCTCGCGCCGCTGCTGCCGCTGCCGGTGGAACAGGCCGTCCGGGTCACCGACGCCTACTTCGCCCGCGGCGCGGGGCTGCGTACACCGCTCGCCGTCCGGCTCGGCGACCTCGCGGACATACTGCTCACGCCCACCGCCGAACGTGAACACCTCGGCGCCGAGATGCCCGAGCCCGACCTCATCGCCACCCCCGACGACAGCCGGTTCAGCGAGGAGCAGTTGGAGTCGGCGATGGCGCTGCTCGACCTGCCGCCCGACGCCCCGCGCAGGCTCTCCGGCCTGCTCGCCGACGCGCGCCGGCAGGACTCCGAACTGCCCTACCTCGTCGCCCTGCTCGCCGTGCACGCCGCCAGCCCGCCGGTCGGCACGGCCTACCGGCAGGGCGAGCCGAGGCTGCTGTTCGCCGTCGACGACGGCACCGAGCTGACCGACCCCGAGTTCGGCGGCACCGACCTGATAGTGGGCACGGCGCTCCTCGACACCGTGGGCATGGCCGCCGGCCGCTTGGAGGCGGTGTGACGCCCGTGACGCCCGCGAAGAATCAGACCGACACGGCACTTCCCCCGTGCCACCCCCAGCAAGGAGCCCCAGCTGTGACCGAGTACCGCGCCGACGAAGGCGCGCAGTCGGCCCACCAGGCCCACCCGACGCAGCAGGCCCACCCGACGCACGAAGCCGTCCCGGCCGAGCACAGCGAGACGGCCCCGAGTCCGGGCTTCGACGACGCGGAACACACCGGCCGCGGCGCGATGCCCTTCGGCGCGCCCGCCCCGGTCACCCCCGCCCCGGTCACCCCCGCGGCCGCGGCCGACGCCGCCCGGCTGGTCTCCGTCGGACTCCAGCCCAAGCTGCTGCCCGCCCGCGACGCCGAGTACACCGAGCTGCTCCGCCGCTACCGCGAGGAGCCAGCCTTCGCCCGGCTGGCCGACGCCGTCGCCACCGGCCTCGGCCTGGTCGTGCTGGAGGTCTCGGCGCGGGCCGGCATGGCCGTCGCCGCGGGCGAGGACTCGGTCTTCGCGGTCCGGATGGGTGACTACGCCCGTCGCGCCGCCGCCTCGGACTCCGCCGACCGCTTCCTGCACGGCCTCGCGCACCTCGCGGTCGCCGCCATGGCCTTCCCCCGCCCCGAAGACCTCGCCGACGACGGCTACATCGGCCGGATCAGCGTCAACGGCGTCGACACCTTCGTACGCCAGACCTGCCGGCGGCTGGAGGAACGCGCCGAGGAGCAGGGCGAGAACAGCGACCCGACCACCGCCGCGCCCGGCCTCGAATCCGCCTGGCGGGTCTACTCCCGGCGCAGCGCCACCGGCGCGACCAAGGACGCCCGGCGGCTGGCCGGCTCGACCACCGGCATCATCGGCAAGGCCGTCGCCTTCCTGGTGGACTCCGGCTTCCTGCAACGCACCGGCGAAGACGCCGGGGG
>NZ_JAYMZR010000052.1:0-52533 GCF_035828615.1 Streptomyces sp. H27-D2
GGCCCCACGCCTCCGGGGTCACCGACAGCCCGTAGGTCGCGTGGGCCGGCGCACGGGCGATCGCGTGGTACATCAGGATCGGCACCGGGGGAGTCCGGGTACAGCGCGCGGGCCGCGCCGGCTCGGCGGCCGGCGTCGGCCGCGCCTGTGGTGCGGCGGACCCCGCCGCGGGGTTCGTGCTCACGCGACCGCCCCCTCGTGCCCCTCGCCCTCCCCGGCCCCGCCCGCGGCTTCGGGAACCGCCACGGCCAGAACCGCGGCCTTCGCGGGGTCGCGGTCCGGCACGGCCGCGATGGTGAACCGGCAGCCGCCCTTCCGCAGCGGGCCGCGCGCCCGGACGCTGCCGAGCACATACCCGCCCGCCGCTGCGGCCACGCCCGTCACGATCGCCGCCGCCCGGCCCGCTCCGCCCGCGCGCCCGAGCAGCGCGTCGCGCAGCCCGCGCGCGACGCCCGCCGGGAGCACCCGGGTGGTGTAGCGGCGCTCGGTCGCGAGCCCCGCCCGCGCGCCCACGCTCCGCGTCACCAGGGCCTTCGAGAGCCCTTCGGCGTAGCAGCGGCTGCGGAAGTAGTTGAACCGCTCGCGGGCCGGCGGCACCTTGTGGTGGATCACCGCCCGGTCGTCGATCAGCAGCACCGCGTCCGGGCGGGCGCGGCTCAGCCGGATGCACAGCTCGGTCTCCTCGCAGCCGAGCGGCCGTTTGTCGCCGTCCCGCCCGATGCCGGTGGCGAAGCCGCCCGCGATGTCGAAGGCCGAGCGGCGGAACGAGGCGTTGCCGCCCAGGACGTTGCGCACCTCGACCAGACCGGGCGGCAGCCCCAGATACGTGGCGCCGACCACCCAGTCGAACTCGGCCGGGAACCAGAGCGGCCGGCGGCCGGACGCCCAGATGGGCTTCGGCGACGGCGTCGTCGTCCAGGAAGGCGACGATCTCGCCGGTCGAGGCGGCGATGCCGGTGTTGCGCCCGGCGGACAGTCCGCGGGCGCCCGCGTTGGCGAGCAGCCGCAGGCCCCCCGCCGTGCCGTGGGGACCGCTGCCCCGGGCGCTTCCCGCTGTGCGGAAGTGCGCGGCGAGCCGGCTCAGCAGGGCGGGGTTGTGGTCCACCACGAGGAGCGTCTCGTGAGCCCGCAGCGACTGGTCCCGCACCGAGGACACCGCGGCGAGGATGTCGTCCCAGCGGTCCTCGGTGTAGGCGCAGATCACCACCGAGACACGAGCGCTCAAGACACCTCTCCCCGGCTCGCGTTGAGGGCGATGGCGCGCGGGCTGCGCTGCGTGCGGCGGGCGCCCCGCTCGTGCAGGATCACCTTGAGCACCCGCAGGCCGTCGCGCACGGCGCGCAGATTGCTGGTGCCGTGGATGCGGTTGTATTCGTGACTGGGGATCTCCTGGACCTTGAGTCCGGCCTTGACGACGCGGATGTTCATCAGGGTCTCGACCTCGAAGCCCGCGCAGTCGAGCGCGATGTCGTCCAGGCAGCGCCGCCAGAAGGCGTTGTAGCCGTAGCACAGGTCGGTGTAGCGGGCGCCGAACTTGGCGTTGACCACCGAGGTCAGCACCCGGTTGCCGAGCTTGCGGATCATCGTCATGTCGTCGGTGCCGCCGCCGTTGGCGAAGCGCGACCCCTTGGCGAAGTCAGCGCCGCCGACGAGCGCCGAGACATACGAGACGATCTCTGCCCCGTCGGCCGAGCCGTCGGCGTCGACCATCACGATGATTTCTCCGCTGCACGCCTCGAATCCGCTGATCAGGGCATCGCCTTTACCTTTTCCGCGCTGCGGTACGACCACCACTCCCGGCCATAGATCACGGGCGACCTGGACCGTGTCATCGGTCGAATTGCCGTCGACCAGGACCACTTCGTGAATCCAGTCGGGCAAGGTCTTGAAGACGTAGGGAAGATTCTCCGCCTCGTTCATCGCAGGGATCACGACGCTCACCGGCGGAGATATCGCCAGGTGAGAAGAGACGGGACGGTATCTGCTCGGTATGGACCGGCCTTTTGACGGCGCGTCAAAAGGATCTTGCCCGGGCACCGCCGGGCGCACGATGGAACTCATGAATCTTGATCCCTCTCGTCCGGTGGACCGCCCGCCCCCGGGCAGTCCGGATGTTTTCCGGTTCGAAAGGGGGGTTCTCACCCTCCACAGGACGGCATGGCGCACCGAGCGAACAAGGTGAGCTGGCATACGTGTTACGGCCGCGCGGTCGTGAACCGACACAGGTTCGATGTCGGCGCACGGCACCCCCCTACCGCGCCCCGCGCCGGTATCCATCGCGGCGTTTGAGCCCTCCCCTAACGCCTTGCGTGATGGGCCGATGCGGGTGGATGTACGACGGTATTGATGATTAGGACTCTATGGCAAGACCTGGAACTCTCAATCCCCTTTGGCCTTAATGGCACATACGGAGTCGCGTGTTCCTCAACCTCCTTCTCGGAAGTGGCCGATCCGTTTGAGAAAACGGTCCGCGGGCTGGAACAACTCGGGTTTCGACAGCACCGCGTTGCGCAGCGCCCGCACCGGCGCCCGGTGTGCCCGGTGCCCCAGCGCGATCGGATGCCGCCTGGTCACCCACCCCTCCGACACCAGAAGTTCACGTGTCTTGAGGGAGTCCTTGTACTCCTTCTCGCCCCGGCCGAGATCGAGATGGGCCATCCCCTCGGCCGCCGCGGCCTCGGCCATCCGCAGATGCAGCACCAGGCCGGGCGAGAACTTCGCGTAGTCCGTGTCGTACGCGGGGAACCAGCAGCCGATCACCCGGTCCGAGCGCAGCCCGAAGTGCGCCGCGATCGGCCGCTCGCCGGCGTAGAGCACCGAGAGCAGCCCCGAGAAGGTCGGGGTGCGGGTGTGGAAGAGCTGTTGCACCAGGTGGGAGATCCAGGGCCGGGAGAAGCGGTCGGTCCGCCCGGTGCGCCGGTACTGCGCGGACTTCCAGCCCATCAGGGTGGCCAGCACGGCCGGATCGCGCTCGTCGTGGACGTAGCGCACCTCGCCGACGTCCCGGCCCAGCTTCCGCTCCTTGGCCAGCGTGGTCCGGGTGAATTTCGGCGACTGCTTGCGAAGTCGTCCGAGATACGCCTCGAAGCCCTGCTCCACATCGATCACCGGAGAGGCGTAGGTGCCGACCGGCCCGGTCTCGAAGGGTTTCTGCCCCTCGACCAGGTGGTCGAATTCCCACACCGCGAGCCCGCACGCCTGCAACAGCTCCCGGGCCTCCCACTGGAATCCGGGCCGGTGCACCAGCCCCTGGGCGTCCGATACGCCGAGGCCGATCGCCCGGCCGACGCCCAGGGCCGAGCGCTGGTAGGCGAAGAAGGCGGCGGGCGCCCCCTCCTCCCGGATCACCGCGATGCGCACGCCCCGCCGGCAGTGCCCGACGGCGAGCGCGAACTCGGGGGAGAGGAAGGGGCTCGCCAACTGCGGGCTGCCGAAGGCGCAGGCCTGCGACTGCATGGCGGACCACGCCGCCCGGTCGGCGGCGGTCAGTTCGCCCGGGCGGTACACGCTGATGTCCACGTCAGGAGGCCCGGCTTCTCGCGTCGCCGGCGCGCCTGCGCCGGACGGTGGCCGGCAGGAAGCAGACGGCGCTCAGTACGGCCACCGCGAGCACCCCGCCGCGGACGGACCAGATGTGCAGCGCGAGCATCAGCTGCGCGACCAGCAGATCGATCCCGGTCGCGGCGGCGGCGGCCACCACGACCCGGCTCATCGGGTCCAGACCGCGCAGCGCGGCCCCCACGGCCGCCGCCGGGGCCGCGATCAGGAAGAACAGGGTGAAAGGCGCGCGAAGCTGCGAACTGACGTCGGCGAGCGCGAGCGCCAGACCGACCCCCGCGACGCCGACGGCCGCGCCCGCGAGCAGGGGAAATGAATCCCCGGTCGTCGGTCTCTTGCCTGCGATGGTCTGCATTGGCGACTTTGCCCCCTGAAGCGCCGGATGCCGGGCTTCAATGTCGCGCAGCGGACAGAGGCCCGTCAAGATGCGGAGAGCTTGTGAACGCGCGATCCGGACGCGCGTCCCAGGTGCGTTCCGAGGGTGCGCCGACCGGCTGTGATTGTCATGAACACTTCCCACGACGCGCGGTGGCTGCTAACACGGGGGTGGCAGAGATCCTGCTAGAGGAGGTCTCATGAGACTGTCCCGATTCGCGGCCACCACTTCCGCACTCCTGCTCAGCGCGACGCTCGCGCTCACCGGCGCCGGCGCGGCCCACTCCGCCGTACGAGACGCAACTCCCGCCTATACAGCGCTCGGTGACTCCTACTCCTCCGGTGTGGGGGCGGGGAGCTACGACAGCGCCAGCGGGAACTGCAAGCGCAGCACCCGCGCCCACCCGGCGCTGTGGGCAGCCGCGAACGCCCCCTCGTCCTTCCACTTCACCGCTTGCTCGGGGGCCCGTACGGGTGATGTTGTGGCGAGCCAGCTCGGCCCGCTCAACGCCTCCACCGGACTCGTCAGCGTCAGCGTCGGCGGCAACGACGCCGGCTTCGCCGACGTCATGACCACCTGCGTGCTGTCCTCCGAGAGCACCTGCCTGCGGCGGGTCTCCGAAGCCCGCGCCTTCATCGCCGACACCCTCCCCGGCAGGCTCGACGGGGTCTACGACGCCATCGCTCAGAAGGCGGTCAACGCGCGGGTCGTCGTCCTCGGCTACCCGAGGCTCTACAAGCTCGGCGGCAGCTGTTTCGGCGGGCTCAGCGAGCGGAAGCGGGCCGCCCTCAACGCCGCGTCCGACCAGCTGAACACCGTCACCGAGAAGCGGGCCGCCGACCACGGCTTCACCTTCGGCGACGTGGCCAGTGCGTTCAACGGCCACGAGATCTGCTCGGGCGACTCCTGGCTGCACAGCACGACGTTCCCGGTCGCCGAGTCCTACCACCCCACCGCCGCCGGCCAGTCGCGCGGCTATCTGCCCGTCCTCGACTCAGTACTCTGACCGCTCGGACCGGTCCGAGCGCTCGGAACGGCCGGACCGGTCCGACCTCACCGCCTCACCCGTCGTCGTCCCGGTAGCCGCTCCCGTGCCGGCGCCCGTCGTGGCGCCTGTCGTGGTCTCGGAGGTCCCGTCCGTCGGGGCCTCCTTGCACGTCACCGTGAACGACACATGGTTGGAGGTCGCGGCCTTCGGGCTCTTGATCTCCACCCCGATCCAGTTCGTGGACGACTGCCCTTCCTTGTACGTCAGTTCGGTGTGCTCGACCGGCTTCTGCCGGCCGCCGCCGTCCGCGAACGTGAGACTCTTCCAGCCCGGATCCGAACTCCGGCCGCTGCCGGTCACCCAGCGGTAGCCGACCGTCGCGGGGGTGCGGCTGACCGTGATGTCGCCCCGGAAGGACGGCGCTTCGCCGGGCGCGGCCGGGCAGCTCCCGGTGTAGCTGTCCCGGTACGCCGTCACGGTGACCGTGACCGTGACGGACGCCGGGGGCTTGCTCGTCGTCTGCCCGCCGCCGGAGTTCCCGTTCTTCGCGCTGCCGCCGCCCCCGCCCGCCGACTTCGACGCGCCGCCGGAACCCGGCGCGCCGCCCCCGCCGTTGCCGCCTCCAGGGGAGTCCGAGCCGCCGCTCCCGCCGCCGTAGCCCCCGCCGCGCTGGCCGCTGCCCTGGCTGCTCGTGCCGCCGTCGTGCGCGTCGCCGTCGCCGTCGCCCAACAGCCCCCAGGCCACGCCGCCCGCCGCGAGCGCGGCCACCAGCACCCCCACCGCGACCAGCAGAATCCGGCGCCGGCGCCGCGCGGCAGTAGACGCCGGCGGACCGTACGCCGGGGTGGCGGAGCCCGCCCTGGGAGGCCCGGCGGGAGCCATCGGGGGCACCGGGCGCGGGGCGGTACGGGTGCGCGGATCGTACGGGGGCTCCTGCCGCGCCCCGCGCGGTGCGTCGACCACCCGGGTCGGGGTGTAGTTCACCGGCGGCGCCGGGGGCGCGCCGCCGGCCGCCACCACGCGCAGCAGCCGCGCCGCCGCATCCGCCTTCAGCCGCTGCGCCGGGTCCTTGCGCAGCAGCCCCTCGATCACCGGAGCGAGCGGCCCGGCCCGGCGGGGCGGCGGCAGTTCCGCGTCGACCACCGCGCGCAGCGTGCTCAGCGGGGTGTCCTGCCGGAACGGGGTGTGGCCCTCGACCGAGGCGTACAGCAGCACCCCGAGCGACCACAGATCCGACTCAGGCCCCGGGGCGCGCCCCAGCGCCCGCTCCGGCGCGAGGAACTCCGGCGAGCCGACCAGTTCGCCGGTCATCGTCAACGAGGACGTGCCCGCCACCATCGCGATGCCGAAGTCGGTGAGCACCACCCGGCCGTCGTTGGCGAGCAGTACATTGCCCGGTTTCACATCCCGGTGCAGCACCCCCGCCGCGTGCGCGACCTTCAACGCGGTCAGCACCTCGGCTCCGATGTGCGCGGCGCGGGCGGGCGTCAGCGCGCCGTCCGCGTCGAGCGTGTCCGCCAGCGACAGCCCGCGCACCAACTCCATGACGATCCACGGGCGGCCGCCCTCGGAGGCCACGTCGTAGACCGTGACGACATTGCGGTGCGAGATGCGGGCCGCCGCCCGGCCCTCCCGCTCCAGGCGCGCGTACAACTGGCGCACCTGCGGCCCGTCCAGCTCGTTGGGGGCGCGGACCTCCTTGACCGCGACCTCGCGGGCCAGCACTTCGTCACGGGCCTGCCAGACGATGCCCATGCCGCCGCGCCCCAACTCGGCGAGCAGCCGGTATCGGCCGGCGACCAGTCGGCCGGCCCCAGGACTCTCACTCATGAGCGACCCCCCCTCCGCCCGAAGGCGGCATGCCGTCCCCGATCGGGCGTCCCGACCAGCATGGCCGAACTCGGATCCCAACGGAATGTTTCGGGGGAAACCTGCCTCAACCGAGCTCTGCCGCATACCCTGCGGTCCGGACCCCGCCCTGCCCCCGCGCCCGCACGTCAACTCGCCCCCGGCCGCCACCGGTTCGGTGACCAGGCGTCAATACGCTTGACGGGAAGGTGAATCCGGGGCCGCGGATACGCGGGCGACCCGCCGGGGCGGTAGGGTTACCCTGCCCGGGCCGGGTGCCCTCGTACGGGTGGGGAGTCTCATGGAACAGATAGCAATGCGGGGCAGGGCGCGAGTGCCTGCCATCAACTGCGGTAGCGGTGCGTCGAGCCGACGCCTGGACCGCCATCTCGCCGTGCTCGGCGGTCCTGCTCTGCCACAGCGGGAGGTGGAGGGGGCGACTCTGCTGATGCAGGAGCTGACCGCTCGCGACACCCCCCGCACGCAGACCGGCAGGTCCAGCAGGACACGGACCTCCAGGGTGTCGCTCTTCGCGCCACTGCGACGGCTGCGCCGTTCGCTGTTCGGCAGTCGCGGCTGACGCACGCGGGTTCCGGGCCCAGCCGACCACACCGTCCCGGCGCAGCGCTGCGTCCGGTGCGTCCGTCCTCCCCAGGACGCTCAGCAGCGCGTCGGTGTGTGACCGCTGAAGCCCGTAACCACCCTGGATCCCGAGACGGGACCTTTCGACAGCGCATCGCCTCACGGCGGTGCGCTGTCGTGCGTCCCGGGCCGGTCGGAGCGCCGCTCCCGCTCAGCGGCCGGTGCGCGCGTACCGGCGGACCGTCAGCGGCACGAACACCGCCGGCAGCAGCGCCGACCAGAGCAGCGAGGCCGTCACCGGGTGCCGCGTGGGCCAGGCCGGGTCGGCGGTGGCGGCACTCGCCGCGCTCGCGTTGCCGAAGAGTTCGCGGCAGGCGGTGACGACGGAGCTGATCGCCATGGTCAACGGGCTGGTCGCGGCCTACGCCGCAGGCGAGTTGTCGACCGCGGAGCAGAGCCGCACCTCGCCGGACCCGCCCGGCCAGGAGCAGGCGGCCCGCGCCGCCTACCTGGCGCGGGCGCTCGGCGGCGGCGCGTACCCGCTGCTGGCCGGGGCGCTGGCGGACGGTGCGCCGCGGTCCGTCCCCGAGGCGGCGTATCGAGCGGGCGCTCAACCGGCTGCTGGACGGCTTCGAGGCGGAGAGCCGCCGCGGGGCTCCTGAGGCGGAGAGCCGTCGCGCGGGGGCCGCTGAGGGCGCGGGATCGCGGCGCGGGCTGTGAAGCTGAGGGTTGCGGCCAGGCCCCGGAGGTCGGCAGCCGTCTCAGAGCAGCGCGAACTGCCCCTCCGGGCCCTCCTCGTGGTGGTCCAGCACCGACGCCGGCCGGCGCGCCGCCGCCGGGGCGGGCAGCACGCCCGCCTCGCGCAGCTCGGCGGCCGACACGCGCGGCCCGGCGGCCAGCCGCGCCGCCAGCGCGTGCTGCTCGGGGCGCAGTTCGGCGAGCAGCGCGAGGACGGTGATCAGCTCCAGCAGCTCGGACGTCCACTCCTGCGGCCAGCCCGCCGGGCCGATCGCTCGCAGCGTGCCCGGCTCGCGGGGCGTCGTGCGGCTCTCGAACCAGGCGTCCAGCACCCGTACGCCGCCCGCGTGGAAGTCCCACGCGCCGAGCGGGACGGGGGAGATCCGGCCCTCGCCGATGGACAGCGTCTCCTCGTCCGGGTCGTAGGCGTGGCTGTCCGGCAGCCGCTGGGCCGGGAGCGGGGCGCGGACGAACGGGCGGCGGCCGCCCGGCATGCGCGGCCGGGGTCCCGGCGCTCCCTCGGGTGGCTCGCCGCGCGCGCCGCGCGTCTGGAGCCAGAGCGCGCGGCGGCCCAACGCGACACCGGACGCCCACACCTCGGGGTCAGCGGTGAGCGGGACGGCGCAGCCGCCGGGGGAGTGCCGGGCGCTCGCGGCGGCCCAGCCGAGGAAGTCCTCGGCGGTGACGGGGTGCTGGAGCCGCTCCGCCAGCCGGTCCAGCAGCCCCGGCGCGAGGTTGGGTTCCGCCTGGCCGGGGCGGCGGTAGAGCGGCCTGACCCGGCCGGAGCGGCCCGCCGGGAGCAGTGCGGACAGGGCCAGCGCCGGGCCCGGGGCCTGCGGTGCGCAGCCCGGTTCCAGCGCGAAGATCTGCCGCCCGTCGGCGACCCGCCACAGCTCCGGCCGCGCGGCGTCGATGAGGCGGTGGTCCGGCAGCAGCCACTGCTGGTCGTACGGGCCGTACAGCACCCGTACTGGCTCCGGGCAAGGGCCGGTCTCGCGCGCCAGCCGTCCGGTGCCGCCGCGGTGGCCGGGGAGTTGGGCGACGGAGCTGTGCGGCGTACGGGAGCGGGTCGGCCCGAACAGCGCCGCGCGGGCGGTCTCGTCCCCGGCGGCCAGCAGCGCGCTCCAGCGTCCGCGCAGCGACGCGGCGTCCGGCGCCGCCACCCAGCCGCGCCCGAGCCGCACGGGCGCCACCGCCCAGGGCATCAGGTCCGCAAGCAGCGCCGCGTCGGCCTGCGCCGGGTCCGTCCGTGTCACGTCGGACCGCGTCGCGTCCGTCTGTGTCGCTCTCGCCGTCACGCGGCAGCCCTCCCCGGAGCGTTCGGTCGCCGTCCGCATCGTAGCCGCGGGCGCTCGGCCGCAGGTGGGGCTCCGGCGGGTGACTTGGCGGGTGCATCACGGACGCGGGACCGGCCGGAAGAAGCTCGCGCGGACCCCGGACCCCGGACCCCGGACCCCGGACCCCGGACCGGCCCCGCTCCCGCCCGTGCGGTCAGGGCGCTTCCAGGGTCACCGAGAAGGAGAAGCGGTCGCCGCGGTAGTGGATCAGCACCACGTCGACGACCCGGCCGCCCTCGTCGTAGGTCACCCCGGTGTAGTGCAGGATCGGGCTGAGCAGCGGGACCTCCAGCAGCCGGGCCGTCTGCGGGTCGGCGAGCCGCGCCTCGACCGTGTCGGTGATCCGGCTGATCCGCACTCCGGCGACATCCCGCAGCACCTTGGTCATCGGCCAGCGCTCCAGGTCGGCGAGGTCGAAGCGGTCCGCGAGCTCGGGGCGGACGAAGTTC
The DNA here is from genome assembly GCF_035828615.1 of Streptomyces sp. H27-D2. Classification (NCBI taxonomy): domain Bacteria; kingdom Bacillati; phylum Actinomycetota; class Actinomycetes; order Kitasatosporales; family Streptomycetaceae; genus Streptomyces; species Streptomyces sp. H27-D2. The sequence goes on from NZ_JAYMZR010000052.1 coordinate 9,877, forward strand.
TCCGCCCAGTTGGTCGGCTCGCCGGACTGCTCGTCGCAGCGCAGCCGCCGGAAGGCCACCACGTCCGTCAGGTCAGGGAAGTGCTCGGTCAGCGCGGCCGGCACCGGCGCGGGGCCGTGGCCCAGCACAGTGGTCGGCTCGCCGGACTGCTGGGCCACGATCGCGTCCACCGAGCCGAGCAGCCGCACCGGTGCGCCGCGCCGCGCGCTCGGCTCGATGAAGGTGCCGCGCCGCCGGTGCCGGCTGATCAGCCCCTCCGTCTCCAGCTCCTTGAGGGCCTGCCGCATGGTCAGCACGCTCACGCCGTAGTGTGCGGCGAGCCGGTCCTCGGTGGGCAGCCGCAGCGGCGCCTGCGGGAGGCGGCCCAGTATCGAGGCCCGCAGGGACTGCGAGACCTGGTACCAGAGCGGCAGTTTGCGGTTGAGGACGAGTGAGTCGGGTGCGAAGGCGGTCACGGCGCGGCTCCGGTCACGAGCTGAAGTGGCGCTCCAGACCTTGCCACACGTCGTCGTAACCCCCTTGAAGGTGGTCCGCCTCCATGGCCTGCGCGGTGGCCGCCACCGGCCAGCGGGTCTCGAACATGAAGGCCAGCCCGTCGTCGATCTTCTGCGGCTTCAGCTCGGCGGCGCTCGCCCGCTCGAAGGTCTCCCGGTCGGGGCCGTGCGCGGACATCATGTTGTGCAGCGAGCCGCCGCCCGGCACGAAGCCCTCCGCCTTCGCGTCGTACGCCCCCTCGATCAGGCCCATGTACTCGCTCATCACATTGCGGTGGAAATAGGGCGGCCGGAAGGTGTTCTCGCCGACCAGCCAGCGCGGCGCGAAGACCACGAAGTCGACGCCCGCGAGGCCGGGGGTGTCGGACGGCGAGGTCAGCACGGTGAAGATCGACGGGTCCGGGTGGTCGTAGCTGATCGACCCCAGGACGTTGAACCGGCGCAGGTCGTAGACGTACGGCAGGTGGTTGCCGTGCCAGGCGACGACATCCAGCGGCGAGTGGTCATAGGTGGCCCGCCAGAGGTTTCCGCAGAACTTATTGATCACCTCTACCGGAGTCTCGCGGTCCTCGTACGCGGCCGTCGGCGCGAGGAAGTCCCGCGCGTTGGCGAGCCCGTTGGCGCCGATCGGGCCGAGGTCGGGGAGCACGAACGGCTGCCCGTAGTTCTCGCAGACATAGCCGCGCGCGCTCGCGTCGAGCAACTCGACGCGGAAGCGGACCCCGCGCGGGATCAGCGCGATGTGGCCCGGCTCGGCGTGCAGCAGGCCGAACTCGGTCCGCAGCAGCAGGCCGCCCCGCTCGGGGACGATCAGCAGCTCGCCGTCCGCGTCGCTGAACACCCGGTCCTCCATCGAGGCGTTGGCGCTGTAGAGATGCACCGCCATCCCGGCGCGCTGCGCCACATCGCCGTTGCCGCCGACCGTCCACAGGCCCGCGACGAAGTCCGTCCCCTCGGCCGGCTCCGGCAGCGGGCTCCAGCGCAGCCGGTTCGGGTCCGGGACCTCGGTGAAGGGCGCGCTGCGCAGGCCGCCGTTGTCGGTCCGTACGAACGGCGGGTGCGCGGCCGAGGGGCGGATGCGGTAGAGCCAGGACCGTCGGTTGTGCGCGCGCGGCTCGGTGAAGGCGGTGCCGCTGAGCTGCTCCGCGTACAGCCCCAGCGGCGCGCGCTGCGGCGAATTCCGGCCGGTCGGCAGCGCGCCGGGAACCGCCTCGCTGCTGTGCTCGTTGCCGAAACCCGAGGAGTACGACAACCCCTCGGCCGTCTTCCGCGCTGCCGCGCTGGCCTGCTCGCTGGCCGTACCGCTCATTGCGTGCTCCCGCCGCTCAAGGATTCCTGTGTATGACCATAGGAATCAATGTATGGGCGCGTCAACGATGTTGAACGTCCTGAGCCCCGGTGCGTGCGATACGTCTTCAAAAACCGACCGCGCCGGCTGCCGTCCCCCGAGAAGTTCGTACGAGAACCGTGCCGGCCATGCCTACCGGTCGGTATGGTCGGCGGCAGCCGTGTGCCACGGCTGCCGCCGCCGTCCCGGGAGGGCCCCATGCCGCGTACCGCCCTACGAATCTGCCCACTGTGCGAAGCCACCTGCGGGCTGACCCTGACCATCGAGGCGGACCGCGTCACCGGGGCCAGGGGCGACCGCGAGGATGTGTTCAGCAAGGGCTTCATCTGCCCCAAGGGCGCGGCCTTCGGCGAACTCGACAGCGACCCCGACCGGCTCACCCGCCCGCTCGTCCGCAAGGACGGCGAGCTTCGGGAAGCGAGCTGGGACGAGGCGTTCGCGGCCGTGGCGGCGGGGCTGCGGCCGGTGATCGAGGAGTACGGGCCGCAGGCGACGGCCGTCTATCTGGGCAACCCGAATGTGCACACCATCGCGGGCGCGCTCTACCCGTCCGCCGTGCTCGCGGCGCTGCGCACCCGCAATGTGTTCACGGCCAGCACGCTCGACCAGATGCCCAAGCATGTCTCCAGCGGTCTGCTCTACGGCGACCCGCTGGCCCTGCCGGTGCCGGACCTGGACCGTACGGACCATCTGCTGATGATCGGCGCCAACCCGGTGGAGTCCAACGGCAGCCTGTGCACCGCGCCCGACTTCCCCGGCCGGCTCAAGGCGCTGCGGCGGCGCGGCGGCCGGCTCACGGTGATCGACCCGCGCCGCACCCGTACCGCGAAGCTGGCCGACCGGCATGTGGTGATCCGGCCCGGCGGCGACGCGCTGCTGCTCTTCGCCATGGTCAACGTGCTCTTCGCCGAGAAGCTCGTGGACCTCGGCGCGGCGGCCGAGCAGGTGAGCGGAGTCGACGAGGTGCGCGCCCTCGCAGCCGACTTCACCCCGGAGGCGGTCACCGGGGCCTGCGAGGTTCCGGCCGAGGAGATCCGCACGCTGGCCCGTGAGCTGGCCGCCGCGCCGAGCGCGGTGGTATACGGGCGGGTCGGCAGCTCCACGGTCGAATTCGGCACGCTCGGCAGCTGGCTGATCGACGTGCTCAACATCCTCACCGGCAACCTCGACCGCCCCGGCGGCATGATGTTCCCGCTCTCCGCCACCGCCCGCGCGCCGCGGCCGGCCGCGCCGGGCGAGGGGTTCGCGCTCGGCCGCTGGCGCAGCCGGGTCAGCGGACACCCCGAGGCGAAGTCCGAACTCCCCACGGCCGCGCTGGCCGAGGAGATCGAGACGCCGGGCGAGGGGCAGGTCAGGGCGGTGCTCACGATCGCCGGGAACCCGGTGCTGTCCGCGCCGGACGGCGCGCGGCTGGACCGCGCGCTGGCCGGGCTCGACTTCATGGTCAGCGTCGACCCGTACCTCAACGCGCCCTCGCGGCACGCCCACGTCGTACTGCCCCCGCCGCCGCCCAGCCGGAGCGCGCACCTCGACTTCTCGTTCAACGCGCTCGCCGTGCGCAACCAGATCCGCTACTCGCGGCCCGTCATCGCGCTCGCCGAAGGACAGCTGGACGAGCCGGCGATCCTCGCGCGGCTGGCTCTGTGCGCCGGCGGCCGGGAGGGCGTGGAGCCGTCCACGGTCGATGAGTCGGTGATCGGCAGGACGCTGGGCAAGGCCGTCGCCGACCCGCTGTCCCCGGTGCTCGGCCGGCAGCCCGCCGAGCTGGCCGCGCAGCTGACCGGTGAGAGCAGCACCGAGCGGCGGATCGACCTGATGCTGCGGCTGGGCCCGTACGGCGACGGCTTCGGCGCGGACCCCGAGGGGCTGTCCCTGGCCCGGCTGCTCGCGCACCCGCACGGCATCGACCTCGGCCCGCTGCGCTCGCGGGTCCCGGAGCTGCTCAGGACCGTCAGCGGCAAGGTCGAGCTGTGCCCCGAGCCGATCCTCGCCGAGGTGCCCCGGCTGCGCGGCTCGCTGACCGCCCGGCCGGACGGGCTGGTCCTGGTGGGGCGGCGGCATCTGCGCTCCAACAACAGCTGGATGCACAACATCCCCGCACTCAGCGGCGGCAGCAACCGCTGCACGCTCCATGTGCACCCGCAGGACGCCGCCCGGCTCGGCCTGGCCGACGCCGGGACGGCGCGGGTGACCGGGGACGGCGGGGAGGTGCTGGCGCGGGTCGAGGTGACCGACGGCGTACGGCCCGGCGTCGTCAGCCTGCCGCACGGCTGGGGGCACGACAGGACCGGCACCCGGATGGCGGTGGCCGAGGCCGACCCCGGCGCGAATGTGAACCAGCTCCTCGACGGGAGCCGGCTGGATCCGCTGTCGGGCACGTCGGTGCTCAACGGTTTCCCGGTGCGGGTGGCCGCCGCCGGGGGCGCTTCTGCCGCAGCGGCCGGTGCCTCTGTGGTCACCCATGGTTGACCTGGGGTTTTGCGCTTATTGCTCGCGCGTCAAGACCTTGTTAATACTGAGTTACGCCACCTAACGTCACCACGACCGCCATCCCCGGTGGGAGTTCAACGGCGAACGTTAGGACCCACATGCTGACAATCCTCGGATTCGTCATGATCGCCACATTCTTGACGTTGATCATGATGAAGAAGATGTCGCCGATGGCGGCGCTGGTACTCATCCCGGCACTGTTCTGCGTCCTGGTGGGTCAGGGCGCGAGCCTCGGCGACTACGTCATCAAGGGCATCGGCGAACTGGCCCCCACCGCCGCGATGCTGATGTTCGCCATCATCTACTTCGGGGTGATGATCGACGTCGGACTCTTCGACCCGATCGTCCGCGCCATCCTGCGGTTCTGCAAAGCGGACCCGATGCGGGTGGTGGTCGGCACCGCGGTGCTCGCCGCGATCGTCTCGCTGGACGGCGACGGCTCCACCACCTTCATGATCACCGTCTCGGCGATGCTGCCGCTCTACCGCCGGCTGAAGATGAGCCTGCTGGTCATGACGGGTGTCGCCGCCACCGCCAACGGCGTGATGAACACCGTGCCCTGGGGCGGCCCCACCGCCCGCGCCGCCACCGCCCTCAAGCTCGACGCGGGCGACATCTTCATCCCGATGATCCCCGCCCTCGCCGTCGGCCTGGTCTGCGTCTTCGTCCTCGCCTACGTCCTCGGCATGCGCGAGCGCAAGCGGCTCGGCATCCTCAGCATCGACGAGATCGTCGGCGCGAAGGACGGGACGGAGCTCGCCATGGCCGGAGCGGGCGGCTCCGGCGCCCTGGCCACGTCGGCTGCGGAGAGCGGCCCGACGCATGCGGCCACCGCGACCGGCGGCGGCCGCCAAGCCACCGCGAGCGGCACCGGGAGTTCCACCGGCGGTGCTGCCGGCGGCCCCGCGGACAGCACGGCCGCAGATGACGCCGAGCCCGCCGTCGAGGACGCGCGGCTCTCCGGCCTCGACCCGCAGCGCGCGACCCTGCGCCCCAAGCTCTACTGGTTCAACGCCGCGCTGACCATCGCGCTGCTCACCCTGCTCATCCTGCAGACGCTGCCCATCCCAGTGCTCTTCCTGCTCGGCGCGGCCATCGCGCTCACCGTCAACTTCCCGCACATGACGGACCAGCGGGCGCGCATCGCGGCCCACTCCGAGAACGTCCTCAACGTCTCCGGCATGGTCTTCGCCGCCGCCGTCTTCACCGGCGTCCTCACCGGCACCGGCATGGTCGAGCACATGGCCCGCTGGCTCGTCGACGGCATCCCGGACGGGCTCGGCCCGCACATGGGCCTGGTCACCGGCGTGCTGAGCATCCCGCTCACCTACCTGATGTCCAACGACGGCTTCTACTTCGGCATCGTCCCGATCCTCGCGGAGGCCGGCGCCGCCCACGGCGTCTCGTCGCTGGAGATCGCCCGCGCCTCGCTCGTCGGCCAACCCCTGCACATGTCCAGCCCGTTGGTCCCGGCCGTCTTCGTCCTCATCGGTATGGCGAAGGTCGAGTTCGGCGACCACACCCGCTTCACGGTGAAGTGGGCCACGCTGACCTCACTGGTGGTCCTCGGCGCGGGTCTGCTCTTCGGCGTCATCTGATGCCGTCCGGGGCCGCCGCGGCCGGCTCCCGGTCCTCTTCCGGGGTCGGGGCCGGGTCCGGGTCGGGCAGGGCCTGGCTGCTGCGACTGGTCATCGCCTTCGCCTTCGCGCAGGGCGCGGTGAGCATGGCCCGGCCCGCCGTCTCCTACCGGGCCCTGGCCCTGGGCGCGGACGCCCGCGCGATCGGCGTGATCACCGCCGTCTACGCGCTGCTGCCGCTGTTCGCCGCCGTCCCGCTCGGACGGCGCACCGACCACGGCCGCTGCGCCCCGCTGCTGCCCGTCGGCGTCGCGCTGATCGCCACCGGCTGCGTGTTCAGCGGTACGGCCGGCTCGCTCGGCGCGATGGCGGCCTGGAGCGGGGTGATGGGCCTGGGCCACCTGGCCTTCGTGATCGGCGCGCAGAGCATTGTGGCCCGGCAGAGCGCCCCGGCCGAACAGGACCGCAACTTCGGCCACTTCACCATCGGCGCGTCACTGGGCCAGCTCATCGGGCCGATCGCGGCGGGACTGCTCGTCTCCGGACACGACGCCGCGATGGCCCGCACCAGCGCCACCGCGCTGCTGGTCTCCGGCGCGGTCGCCGCCTTCTCGTTCACCGCCCTGTGGCGCATCGAGCACCGCGCCCCGCGACCGCCCAACGGGACCGGCGGGGAGGGGGACACGGCCGCCGGGCCGGGACGCGCCGCCCGCGTCCCCGTACACCGCATCCTGCGCACCCGGGGCGTCGCCGCTGGGATCTTCACCAGCCTCTCGGTGCTCAGCGCCACCGACATCCTCACCGCCTACCTCCCGGTCGTCGGCGAACAGCGCGGCATCGCGCCCGCCACCGTCGGCCTGCTGCTCAGCCTGCGGGCCGCCGCGACGAGATCGCCGAGACCGTCTCCGCCGAACTCGGCTCGCCGCTCGCCTTCAGCCAGGCGGTGCACGCGGGAGTGCCGATCGCGGTGGCCGGCTCATACGCGGAACTCGCCGCAGCCCACCCCTTCGAGGAGCGGATCGGCAACTCCACCGTCCTCCAGGAACCGGTCGGCGTGGTCGGCGCGATCACCCCCTGGAACTACCCGCTCCACCAGGTCGTCGCCAAGGTCGCCCCCGCGCTCGCCGCCGGCTGCACGGTCGTGCTCAAGCCCGCCGAGGACACCCCGCTCGTCGCCCAGCTCTTCGCGGAGGCGGTGGACGCCGCGGGCATTCCGGCCGGGGTGTTCAACCTCGTCACCGGTCGCGGCCCGGTCGCAGGACAGGCGCTGGCCGAGCACCCGGACGTGGACCTCGTCTCCTTCACCGGCTCGACGGCGGTCGGCAAGCAGATCGGCGCGACGGCGGGCGCGGCGGTCAAGCGCGTCGCCCTCGAACTCGGCGGCAAGTCCGCGAACGTCATCCTGCCGGGCGCGGACCTCGCCAAGGCGGTGAACGTCGGCGTCGCCAACGTCTTCGCCAACTCCGGCCAGACGTGCAGCGCCTGGACCCGGATGCTGGTCCCCGCCGACCGCTACGACGAGGCCGTCCAGCTCGCTGCCGCCGCCGCCGCGAAGTACCTCCCCGGCGACCCGCACGACCCCGCCAGCCGCCTCGGCCCGGTCGTCAACGCCAAGCAGCACGCGCGGGTCCGCGGCTACATCGCGAAGGGCGTCGCCGAGGGCGCCCGCATCGTCGCGGGCGGCCCGGAGGCCCCCGAGGGCAAGGAGAGCGGCTACTACATCCAGCCGACGATCTTCGCCGACGTCACCCCCGGAATGACCATCGCGCAGGAGGAGATCTTCGGCCCGGTCATCTCCATCATCGAGTACCAGGACGAGGACGACGCCGTGCGCATCGCCAACGGCACGGTCTACGGCCTCGCGGGCGCGGTCTGGTCCGCCGACGAGAGCGAGGCCGTCGCCTTCGCCCGCCGCCTCGACACCGGCCAGGTCGACATCAACGGCGGTCGCTTCAACCCGCTGGCGCCGTTCGGGGGCTACAAGCAGTCGGGCGTCGGCCGCGAGCTGGGCGCGCACGGCTTGGCGGAGTATCTGCAGACCAAGTCCCTCCAGTTCTGACGCGTACGGGGCGCACGGTCTGGCGCGCACTCCCTTTGCGGGGCGCACTGCCCGTACCGCACGCCCCGGCCCGCACGCCTCGTACGCCCGCTGCCCCGCCCGCGCGGGCAGCCCCCGCCCGCCCTCCGCACCGAGGAGACCCGTGGTCCGCGCCGCCGTACTGTCCGCCGTCAACGCCCCGCTCCGGATCGCCGAGATCGATCTTCCCGACCCCGGACCCGGCCAGGTCCGCATCCGGCTGGCCGCCGCCGGGGTCTGCCACTCCGACCTGTCGCTGTCCAACGGCACGCTGCGCCAGCCCGTGCCCGCCGTCCTGGGCCATGAGGGCGCGGGCACCGTCACCGTGGTCGGCGAAGGCGTCACCGACGTCGCGCCCGGCGACCAGGTCGTCCTCAACTGGGCGCCGGCCTGCGGCGACTGTCACTTCTGCGGGCTCAACGAGCCCTGGCTGTGCTCCGCTTCGGCCGCCGCAGCGACCAAGCCCTACGCCAAGCTCGCCTCCGACGGCACCGATCTCTACCCGGGCCTGGGCACCGCCGTCTTCGCCGAGGAGACCGTCGTCAGCGCGCGAGCGGTGCTGCCGCTGCCCGCCGGCATCCCGCTCACCGAAGCGGCCCTGCTGGGCTGCGCCGTCCTCACCGGGTACGGCGCCGTCAACAACTCGGCCAAGGTCCGTCCCGGCGAGTCGGTCGTCGTCTTCGGGGTCGGGGGCGTCGGCCTCTCCGTCCTCCAGTCGGCCCGCATCGCGACCGCCGGCGCGGGGGCGGTCATCGCCGTCGACGTCTCCCCGGCCAAGGAGGAACTCGCGCGGGCCGCCGGAGCCACCGAATTCCTCGTCGCCGCCGGGGACCCCTCCGCGACCGCGAAGCAGATCCGCAAGCTCACCGGCGGCCATGGCGCGGACGTAGCCGTCGAGTGCGTCGGCCGCGCCGACACGATCCGTACGGCCTGGTCCGCCACCCGGCGCGGCGGCCGGACCGTCGTCGTCGGCATCGGTGGCCAGGACCAGCAGGTGACCTTCACCGCACTGGAACTCTTTTACTTCGGCCGCACGCTCTCCGGCTGCGTGTACGGGGACAGCGACCCGGCCGTCGATCTGCCGGTGATCGCTGAGCATGTCCGCGCCGGGCGGCTCGACCTCTCGTCGATGGTCACCGAGCACATCGGCCTCGACGGGATCCCGGCGGCCTTCGACGCGATGCTCGCGGGCAAGGGCGGCCGGGCGCTGGTCGTCTTCTAGCCGGTGGGCTTCCGGCTGGTGGTTTTTCGGCCGGCCGTCTTCTCGCCGGCCGGCTCCGCGAGCGCCGCGTACTGGATCGCCAGGCCGTCCACCAAGGCGCGCAGCCCGGTCTCGAACGCCCCCAGGTCCACCTGCTGTTGGTGCTCCGCCAGCAGGTGGGCCTGGCCGAGGTGCGGGTAGTCCGCCGGGTCGTAGGCGCTCGCGTCGTCCACGAAGCCGCGGGCGAACGAGCCGAGCGCGGAACCGGCGACGAAGTAGCGCATCAGCGCTCCGATCCTGGTCGCCTGCGCGGGCGGCCAGCCCGCCTCCACCATGCCGCCGAAGACCGCGTCCGCCATCCGCAGCCCGGCGGGACGGCGGCCGGGGCCCTGGGCGAGGAACGGCACGATGTGCGGGTGGGCGGTGAGCGCGGCGCGGTAGGAGCGGCCCCACTCCAGGAGCGCGCCGGCCCAGTCCGTGCCGTCGGTGAACATCGACAACTCGACCTGGGAGACGACCGTGTCCGCGACCGAGTCGAGGATCTCGTTCTTGGTCGTGAAGTGGTTGTAGAGGGACGGCCCGCTGACCCCCAGCTCGGCGGCGAGCCGCCGGGTCGAGACGGCTTGCAGCCCCTCGGCGTCCGCCAGCGCGAGAGCGGTCGCCACGATGCGGTCGCGGCTGAGCAGGGGCTTGCGAGGGCGGGCCATACGGCACATAGTAGGGCCTGTCCGCCATAAACTAGCACTGCTAATCAACGCATTGCCCGGCTATGAAATGGGTGCGCCGTGGACCTTGAGCTCACCGAGGAGCAGACCGCCGTCCGGCGGCTCGCCAAGGACTTCGTGGACCGCGAGATCACCCCGCACGTCGTCGCGTGGGACCGCGCCGAGAGCGTGGACCGCGGCATCGTCGCGAAGCTGGGCGCGCTGGGCTTCCTCGGGCTCACGATCCCCGAGGAGTACGGCGGTTCCGGCGGTGACCACCTCGCGTACGCCCTGGTCACCGAGGAACTGGGGCGCGGCGACTCCTCCGTGCGCGGCATCGTCTCGGTCTCGCTCGGCCTGGTGGCCAAGTCGATCGCGGCCTGGGGCGACGAGGAGCAGAAGCGGCGCTGGCTGCCGCGCCTCACCTCGGGCGAGGCCGTCGGCTGCTTCGGGCTCACCGAGCCCGGCACCGGCTCGGACGCCGCCAACCTCACCACCGGCGCGGTGCGGGACGGCGACGACTACCTGATCAGCGGCAGCAAGATGTTCATCACCAACGGCAGCTGGGCCGATGTCGTCCTGCTCTTCGCCCGCACCGGCGGCGCGGATCCGGCGCGCCAGGGTCACCAGGGCGTCAGCGCGTTCCTCGTCCCCACCGACACCCCGGGCCTGGAGCGCCGCGAGATCCACGGCAAGCTCGGGCTGCGCGGCCAGGCCACCGCCGAACTGACGCTCGACGCGGTCCGCGTCCCGGCCTCCGCCATGATCGCCCCGGAGGGCAAGGGCTTCTCCGTCGCCATGTCCGCCCTGGCCAAGGGCCGGATGTCGGTCGCCGCCGGCTGTGTGGGCATCGCCCAGGCGTGCCTGGACGCGGCGGTCCGCTACGCGGGGGAGCGGGAGCAGTTCGGCAAGCCGATCGCGCACCACCAGCTCGTCCAGGAGCTGATCTCCGACATCGCGGTCGACGTCGACGCGGCCCGGCTGCTGACCTGGCGCGTCGCCGACCACATCGACCGCGGGCTGCCGTTCGCCGCCGAGTCCTCGGTCGCGAAGCTGTTCGCGAGCGAGGCCGCGGTGCGCGCCGCCAACAACGCCCTCCAGGTCTTCGGCGGCTACGGTTACATCGACGAGTACCCGGCGGGCAAGCTGCTGCGCGACGCCCGTGTGATGACCCTCTACGAGGGCACCAGCCAGATCCAGAAGCTGCTGATCGGCCGTGCGCTGACCGGCGTCTCGGCGTTCTGAGGGTGTCCTGACGACTCCCTGACGCCCCCCCGGGGACTCCTCCAGGACGCTCTGAGCAACCGCTTAGTATCTAAGCGCTTGCTCAGCCCCGCTGTATGGTGTGCGCCCTGTCAACGGTGACCCCGGGGCGAGCGGGTCGGGAGAGCGGAGCGCGTCATGGGTGTGGAGGCGGAGAAGGCCGAGCAGGTCGCCGAGTGGAGCGACGTCACCCCGGACGCGGCCAGGCGGTTGGTGACGGCGGCGGTCGAGGCGTTCGCCGAGCGCGGCTATCACGCGACCACCACCCGCGACATCGCCGGCCGGGCCGGGATGAGTCCGGCCGCCCTCTACATCCACTACAAGACGAAGGAAGAGCTGCTCTTCCAGATCAGCGGCGTCGGCCACCGGCTCTCCCTGCGCATCCTGCGGGACGCGGCGAACGGCGACGGCACACCGGCCGAACGCCTCGCCGAGGCCGTACGGTCCTTCGTCCGCTGGCACGCCGAGCACCACACCACCGCGCGGGTGGTGCAGTACGAGCTGGACGCGCTCAGCCCGGAGCACTACGCCGAGGTCGTCACCCTGCGCCGGGGCACCGACGCGGCGGTGCGCTCGATCATCGAGGACGGGGTGCGCTCCGGCGGCTTCGACGTCCCGGACGTGCCCGGCACGACGCTCGCCGTGCTCTCGCTGTGCATCGACGTAGCCCGCTGGTTCAACCCGGACGGCCGCCGCACGCCCGGCGAGGTCGGCGCGTTCTACGCCGACCTCGTCCTGCGCATGGTCCGCCCCGGCCAGCTCTGAGGGGCGGGAGCGGGGCCGGGCGGGACGCGGTCGCATCGCGGCCCGCGCCCGGCCCGTCAGCTTCGGAGGCGCTGCCGCGGCCGGACGCGGAACCGCCCCGGACGCGGCCCGCCCTAGAGGTAGAACCGGCTCACCGACTCCGCCACGCAGACCGGCTTCTCGCCGCCCTCACGCTCGATCGTGACGCCGGTGGTCAGCTGCACACCGCCCTTCACCTCGGAGACCTCGGCGATCCGGGCGCTCGCCCGCAGCCGTGAGCCGACCGGGACCGTGGCGGGGAAGCGGACCTTGTTCACGCCGTAGTTGAGGCCCATCCGCACGCCCTCCACCCGCATCAGCCGCGGCACCAGCGTCGGCAGCAGGGACAGCGTCAGATAGCCGTGCGCGATGGTGGTGCCGAAGGGGCCCGCGGCGGCCTTCTCCGGGTCCACGTGGATCCACTGGTGGTCGCCGGTCGCCTCCGCGAAGAGGTCGATCCGCTTCTGGTCGATCTCCAGCCAGTCGGTCGTACCGAGGTCCTCGCCGACCGCGGACCGCAGGTCGTCGAGTGATGCGAAGATCCGGGGCTCTGTCATCTGCATGCTTCCTAAGGATTGTCCGAGCAGCGTTGTCTAAGCGCTTGCTCAGCATGCTGAGGTGATGCGCTCGTGTCAACGGATCCTGGTCCGCGCCCCGGCCGGGGAACGTAGGGTCTCGGGTTGTGCCACAGATTCCGGTCAACCTTCATGAACTCACCGTCGGGCAGGTGTCCGCGCGCAGCGGTGCGGCCGTGTCCGCCCTGCACTTCTACGAGACGAAGGGGCTGATCAGCAGCAGCCGTACGAGCGGCAATCAGCGCCGGTACACCCGCGACACGCTCCGCCGGGTCGCGTTCGTCCGGGCGGCGCAGCGCGTCGGCATCCCGCTCGCCACGATCCGGGTCGCGCTCGCCGAGCTGCCCGAGGAGCGCACGCCGACCCGCGAGGACTGGGCCAAGCTCTCCGCGACCTGGCGGACCGAGCTGGACGTGCGGATCAAGCAGCTGGGGCGGCTCCGCGACCACCTGACCGACTGCATCGGCTGCGGCTGCCTCTCGCTCGACGCGTGCGTGCTGTCCAACCCGGACGACCGTTTCGGCGAGCGACGGGTGGGCTCGGTGCTCTACGCGGACCGCAAGAGCTGAGCCGCCCCCGTTCGCGCGGGGCGGCCCGATCCGACGGCGGCGGCGCGCCTCCCGTGCTCCTCAGGTCACCGGAGGGCGCGTTCCGGGGTCACCAGACTGACGGCTTACGGTCCGCCCACGGCCGGGCCTCCTCCAACTGTGCCGACAGCGAGATGAGCGTTCCCTCCTCGCCGTACCGCCCGCCGAGCATGACGCCGATGGGCAGTTCCTCCGTCGTCCAGTGCAGCGGCAGGCTGACGGCGGGCTGGCCGGTCGCGTTGTAGATCGGCGTGAAGGGGGTGAACGCGCCGAGGCTCGCGAACTCCGCCTCGGGGTCGGTGTCGTCGCGCAGCGCGCCGACCGGGAGCGGGGGCTGGGCGAGCGTCGGGGTGAGCAGCACGTCGTAGGTGGCGAGCAGGGTGTCCGCGAGCAACTGGCTCAGGGTCCGGAAGCCGAAGAGCGCGCGGGCGAACGCGGGCCCGGAGACCGCCGTGCCGCCCTCGCGCAGATAGCGGGTCAGCGGCATCAGCAGTTCGTCACCGCCGGGCGGGACAGGCCGGAAGGCGGCCATCACCTTCCACACGTCGGAGAAGGCGTCCCGCAGCGCGGCGTCGACGGGCAGCGACAGTTCCTCCACCTGGTGGCCCAGCTCCTCCAGCAGCTCGGCGGCCTCGTCGACCGCCGTGCGGCAGTCGGGGTGCAGCTCGACGCCGGGCACCGGCGGATTGGGCAGCAGGGCCACCCGCAGCGGCCCGGGGCGGCGGTGCGCGTACGCCTCGAAGGTCTCGCCGGGAGGGAGCGCGGGCGCCGCGTAGCCGTCGCCCGGCATCGGCCCGGCCAGTACGTCGAGCAGCGCGGCGGCGTCGGCGACGGTACGGGCGAGCGGCCCCGAGGTGCTCAGCCCGCTGACGTCGTGCAGCGTCGGGCCGCTGCTCACCCGTCCCCGGCTGGGCTTGATCCCGAACAGTCCGCAGGCCGCCGCGGGGATGCGGATCGAGCCGCCGCCGTCGCTGCCGTGCGCGATCGGGGCGAGCCCGGAGGCGACCGCGGTCGCCGCGCCGCCGCTGGAGCCGCCCGCCGAGCGGGTCAGGTCCCACGGGGTGCGGGCCGGGGGCGCCACCTTGTTCTCGGTGTGGCAGGGCAGCCCGAACTCGGGCGTGTTGGTCTTCCCCAGCATGATGGTGCCGGCCGCGCGCAGCCTGGTCACGATGTGGTCGTCGACGGTCGGCACATGCTCCGCGTAGGCGGCCGAGCCGAGCGTGCAGCGCACGCCCGCCACGAAGTTGAGGTCCTTGACCGGCACCGGCACGCCGTGCAGCCGCGGCAGCGACCGCCCCTCGCGGCGCGCCGCCGTCGCCTCGCTCTCGGCGTCCGCCGCCTGTTTGCGCGCCAGATCAGGGGTCGGGGTGATGAACGCGCCGACGGTCGCGTCCAGTCGTTCGATGCGGGCCAGGAAGTGTTCGGTGAGGTCGACCGGTGACAGCTCCCCCGTCCGGATCGCGTCGGCCTGCTCCAGCGCGGTCAGGTCATGCGCCTGCGCCATGCCCATTCACCTTCTCGTTCTCGCCGATGAGACGTGGGTGCCGTCGGCCGCATCCTCGCATCGCGCCACGGCGGCGGCCAGCCCTCCGGACACGCGCGATGCGGTGACGGCCGGCGTCCCGGCGTCGAGCCGGGACGCCGGGGCGCGGGTTCCGGGAACCGTCCCGGCCCGCCGCCCGCGCCTCAGGACACTCCTCAGGACACCGACGCCAGCGCCGGTCGGCGGGGCCGCTTCGCCCGGATCACGGCCTCGGCGGTCAGCACCGGTTCCGGTACGACGATGCCGCAGCCGGTGCACACAGGGCCCGAACTCGGCAGATGTTCCAGGTCGTCCCGCCACACGATCCGGCTCTCGGCGCAGACCGGGCAGCACTCGCCCGGTCTCGACTCCAGCGCGGCGATCATCCGGCGCAGCACGTCGGCCAGTGAGGCGGACGGGTGCAGCAGCGGGTCGCCGCACCAGGCGACTCCGCAGCCGCCCCAGGTGCACCGGTGCCAGTCGTCCAGGGCGCTCGGGCGGCGGACGCCCTCGTACTTCTCCCGCCGGCGTCGGGCGGCGAACTCCCTGTCGTAGGCGAGCCACACCGCGCGCCCCTCCTCCAGCTCCGCGAGGGCCAGCACGAGCCGCGCCGGGTCGGGCAGGCGCTCCTGTGGCCCGATCCCGGCGCGGTCGCACAGGTGGTGCCAGGTCGCGTGGTGTCCGTAGGGGGCGAACTTCTCCAGGCACTTGCGCAGGGCGGTGCGCCGCTGCTCCGTGGCGACGTGTGGATCACGTACGTGTTGCGCGAGACTTCTGAATCCGGCCATCGCTTCTTACCTCCGTCGCTCCGCACTTCGGCGATGGGGAATGGACGTGGCCCGACCCGATTCGGCTCCCTCGGATCGGTCGCCGCGACGAAAACGGCCGATTGCGCCCTCTTGGGATGACTTGTCCATGCATGCCGGTGAACGGGGCGGTCTGCTGCCATCGACCGGGAATCGCCTGGCAACGCCCGAGATGGCCCGCCGTGCGCCGGTCCGCCGGCCGTCGCGGCCCGGGTACGGGCGGTGAAGCTTCTCAGCCATCTCGGCCATCGGCCACCGGGCGGGTGACGCGCCGGTGCGTCGTAAGCCCTCACTGGCGGACTCGACGGCCGGGGCTCGTACCGGAAGCGGGTGTATCACCGCTGAGGGCGCGGTGCGGGGGCGGTACGGCCCCCGCACGGCAACCCCGAGCGGCATCCGGCGTCGATCAGCGCCCGATCCGCCCGGCGGCGAGCATGACACCGGCCAGTTCCTCATGGCAGATGTCACTGTGCGCGCCGGCGGGCGGCGGGCCGTGCCGGACGACGGAGGCCACGTCGACGCTGACGCAGCCGTCTGCCGGAAGCGGGCCGCGCAGCGCGTCGGCCAGCGAGAGCTTGGTGCTGCCGGGCACCGCCTGGATGCCGTCGTAGCCCACCGCGCCCCACCGGCTGTCCAGACCCAGCAGCCCGGCGGTGTCCCCGGCGACCCGGGAGGCGATCGGGTACAGCGTGCCGAGCGCGCTGTCGTGGTGCGAGTAACAGGACACCAGCGGCCCGGCGACCCTGTTCTGTACTCCGTTCAGCGCCCCGCCGCGGCTCTTCGCGTGCGGCAGCCGCTCGGCGAAGGCGTAGTGCGAAAAGGCGCCTTGGAGCAGCGTCGTGGACCGCACCGAGGTCACGCCCTCGGGCAGCCCGCGCAGCGCGAAGGAGACGAGCCGGCCGCCGAAGCTGTGGCCGAGCAGATGGATCCGCACGTCGGGTGAGGCGTCCGCGAGCCGCCCGAGCACCGGCCCGAGGCCCAACTGCCCCACCGTGCCCGCGCGCCGCTTCATCGCGTAGTACGTCGCCTGGCGCAACAGCTCGTGCGCGCCGTTCCACAGCCGGTCGAGACCGATCCCCAGGGTGGCCGGCGCGGCGGCGGTTCCGGTCCTGTCGTCGACGGCAGCCAGCAGGGCGCCGAAGAACTCGCAGACGCCGACCGGGTCGTCCGCCAGCATCGCGGGCTCGCCGGCGGCCGGATCGTCGTCCGGCACCTCGTCGGTGTGATCGGCCGCGAACGCGACCGCCGCGCTCCGCGGGCCGATCGAGATCAGCTCCCGCACCAGGCGCGCGAACTCCTCGAAGCGGGCGTCCTGCCGGGGCCGCTCGCCGAGCAGTTCGGCCAGCCGGCTCACCGCCTGCTCGTGGCCGGGGAAGACCTCGTTCAGCGCCCGCTGCGACGCCTTGCCGAGGAGGTGGCGTGCCGCGTCGCCGACGCCGGTCCGCGCCGTCAGCGAGGGGTCGAAGTCCGGGATCGGCTCGTCGCTGAACCGCATGGCGGGCCACAGCACGCCGACGTATCCGAGCCGCACCCCCGGGGCGTCGCCGAGAAGCCGGGGGAACGGCTCGAAGAAGTGGCCGTACAGGCGGGTCGCGATGGACCGGTCGTTGTTCCAGCCGTGCGCGAAGACCAGCAGATCGGTGATCTCCCCCTGGCTGACCAGCGCCATCAGACGGTCCCGCTCGGCGGGGGACACATCCCCGTCGGCGTCGAACGTCAACTCGCTGTACGGCTCCACACTGATGCCCGCCATGGCGACCCCCTCGGCCGGTCGGCTGTCTGCGCATCGTCCCAACGGCCGCGCGGCACGGCTATACGCCGAGTCAGTGATTTCTGCGCGAACGGCGGGGCTCGGCCGGGGCCGGACAACCGGCGTGCGCGCCCCCGCGCCCCGGCGCGAGGCTGTCCGGGGCGGCTGCTGAACAGGCGCCTGCCAACCCCGCGCCCGTTGAGCCCCGGCGCCCGCTAAGCCGTCGGCGGAGGCCCGCTCCTGGGCTCCGCACGGCTGTCATCCGGTAACGCGAGTTCGAACCAGACGGTGCGGCCCGTCGCGTCGCTGCTCGTGCCCCAGTCGTCGGCGAGGGCGTGGACGAGCCAGAGCCCGCGGCCGCCGCTGTCGGTGCCGCCCAGCACCTGCGGGATTCGGCGGCTGCCCAGGTCGTGCACCAGCACGCGCACGGTGCGCCCCGTGATGGCCAGTTCGACGCTGAAGCTGCCGAGCGGATCACCCGATCGAGTGTGCACGACGGCGTTGGTCGCCAGTTCACTCGCGAGGAGAACCGCCTCGTCGACGACGCCCGCGCAACCGGCCGCGGGCAGCTCCCGGCCGAGGTAGCGGCGGACGTCGGCGACGCACTGGGGCGTGCCGGGGAACTCCCGGCGGGAGCCCGGCGACCGTGGCAGGGGCCCCCTGGTCCGCGGCGCCCTCGGGGTGGCCTCGGCCTCCCGGTTCGCCGCCGCGCTGCTGCTTGCCTGCCTGTCGGGGTATCCGTTCATGGTCCGGCCTCGGTCGTGGGTACTACGCGGACGGCCAGCAGTGTCAGGTCGTCCTGGGGCGTGCCGCCGGCGAAGTCCAGCACCCGCTGGGCGACTTCGCGCACCACGGCTTCGGCCGAGATATCGGCCGCTCGGGTCAGGGCGGCAGCCAGCCCCGACTCGTCGAAGAAGGAACGGAGGGACTCGCGGGCCTCGGTGACGCCGTCGGAGTAGAGCAGCAGGACCTCGCCCGCGCTCAGCGTCAGCTCCTGTACGGCGACGTCGGGCTCCTCGCACAGGCCGAGCACCGTGCCGCCGCCCTGCGCGAACTCGACCGATCCGTCCGCTCTGCGTACGGCGGCGGGCAGGTGTCCCGCGCTGGCCAGCCGTACCAGGGCGAGGCCCGGGGCGGTGCGCAGCCGCGCGGCGACGGCGGTGACGAAGCGGTCCTCGGTCGGCTGCTGCACGGCCATCGCGTAATTGATCTTCTCCAGCACCGCCTCCGGGCGTTCCTCCCAGACGCTGAGGGTGCGGATGCCGTGCCGTACGGCGGCGGTGACGGCGGCGGCCTCGACGCCCTTGCCGCAGACGTCGCCGAGCACCAGGCCCCAGCCGTCGCGGGCGGGGAAGGCGTCGTAGAAGTCGCCGCCGACCACCGGACCGCCGCCCGGCGGCAGGTAGAGACCCGCCACCTCGACGTGCGGGATCGACGGCATCCCGGCGGGCAGCAGGCTGGCCTGGAGCACCAGTGCCGCGTCAGCCTTGCGACGGTGGCCGCGCTCGGCCCGCAGCGCCATCGCGAGGTGCTGCCCCAACTCCTCGATGAGGTCGAGGTCCGGCAGCGTGAAGGGCGCCCCGCCGGCGCCGCGCGAGAGCACGAGCGCGCCCAGGATCTCCGCGCCATGGCCGAGCGCCACACCCAGCACCGGCCCCGCTCGCCCGCTCTGTTCCGGCCTGGACCCGTTCTGTTCCGGGACGGAGGCGTGGTCCGGGGCGGGGCCGTGGTCCGGGGCGGGGCCGTGGTCCGGGGCGGGGCCGTGGTCGTCGGCCCGCGGCGAGGCGGGCTCGATCAGCGGCTCCCCCGACGCGGCCACGCACCGGGCGACCCTGGCCGCGGTCGCCCCGGAGCCGGCGCCGCCGCGCCGCTGTTCGCCGGTCCGGCCGTCGCAGTCCGCGCTCGACTCCGCCGAGACCACCCGCTTCGGCCAGTCGGTCCTGGTGAGGAACACCATGACCCGGGCGGTGAATTCGGTGGCCAGCAGCCGGGCGGCCAGCGCCAGGATCATCGGCTCGTCCCGGCACACCTCCCCGACCAGCAACCGGGTCATCCGGCACACCACGTCGAACCGGTGCGCGCCGGACGCCGAGCCGGAGCCGGGGGCCTCGGCCGGTGGAACCGCCCGGCTGTTCATGGAGCCGCCCTGCGACAGCACGACCACGGAGACCAGCGGCGGGGCGTCGTCGGCGGTCGGCCGGGCGAGCTGAATCCGCGCCTCCGCCCCGTCCCCCGACCACAGCAGCGCGATCCGGAGCCGGACGGGGACGCCCGAGCGCCGCGCGGAGTCGACGGCGGCGCGGAAGGCGCGCCGGTGGTCCAGCCCCACTATCGCCGCCAGTGAAGTGCCCACCAGCCGGTCGTCGCTGGTGTCGAGCAGCCGGGCCGCCTCGTCGTTGGCGTGCACGACGACGCCGTCCGCGCCGATCAGGAACACCGGCACGGGGAGCTCGCGGAACGTGCTGTGCGGCAGCCGCCCTTCCGGGTCAGCGCCGTCGGCCCGTTCGGTGAGGTGGTCGAGGTGGTCGCTGTGAGCGTTCAGTTCGTCCCGGCAGGCCCGCAGTTCCTCTTCCGCGATGTCCAGTTCGACCAGGGCGAGATCGAACGCGGCCGTGAGCTCCGCCGGACGGCCGCCACGCTGCTCCCGGAGGTCGGAAATGCGCTCGCTGAGCGCACTCAGCTCCTGGTTGAAGTCCGCTGCGGCCCACCGGGGCGGCAGCGGCGCGCTGGGCCGCGCACGACGATCCCGAGGGGGGCCGTCCTCGGCTACTGAGGACGGAGGGTGATTGGCCACCGTCGCAAAGTAGCGCAGAAGCGGTGACCGGTGCGCGAATAGTCTCTTTCGCTTGACAATTGCGTTGTGACTATGCCAGAGCCCTGGTCGCAGAGCGACGCCTGGGAATTCCGCTTTCGGGCCGGACCAGGGCTGTGGGGTGTGCGGGCGGGACGGGGGCCTTCGCTCAACCCGGCGGCGGGTGGGGCGTGTCGGCGTCGAGGCGCAGCCGGTTGGTGATGATGTCGTGGGCGACGTCCAGGATCGGGCGGTCGTGGCTGTACGCGTGGGCCCGCAGCCGCAGCAGGGCTTGTTCCAGCGGGATGCGCAGATGTACGGAGAGCATCCCGGTGGCCTGGTGGACCTCCGCGCGGTGCAGCCCGCTCGTTTCGGCGGGCGCGTTGAGCGGGCCGTGCCGGGCGCGGGCGGCCAGTAACAGGGTGAGCGCCTCGGCGACGGCGAGCGCGTCGCTCATCTGCTGTTCGCTCAACGGCCCCGGCAGAGCGCGGTATCCGGTGACGGCGCCGAGATGGATCGCTCCTATGCGCAAGGGGAACGCGAAGGCGGCCAGGATGCCGGCGTCCAGCGCGGCCGACCGGAAGCCGGGCCATTGCAGCGCGGGGAGCTGGGTGAGGTCGCCTTCGAGGACGGCGCGTCCACTGCCGACGGCGTCGGGGGTGGGGCCCTCGCCCAGGGTGTACTGCAGATCGGCCAGGGCGGGGCCGTGCTTGTCGCCCTTGTCGTACCAGAGGAGTTCGGTGCCGCCGTCGGCCGCCAGCAGACAGACGGTCACGCCGTCGAGACCGAGACGCTCGGCGCAGTCGGCGGCCGGGAAGGCGGGACTGTCTCCGGTGGCGGCGTCCCGCAGCACCGCGGCCAGCAGCGTGCGGATCTGCTGGCTCGGGCCGACGGTCATGGCATTCATCCCATTGGGTAGGACGCGGTGGCGGCATGAAGCGACCCCTGCGGGGCAGGGGGCGTCGGACAGCGGGGCATGACGTCCTCCCATCCGCGCCGTGACCCGTGGCCGGGTCGCGGCGCCGTCCGGGTCACGGGGGCGGTCACGGGGGCGGAGCGCCGGTCAGAGCCGAGGGGGCGCTGCCGTCGATGACGCCGTGGGCCAGAGTGGTCAGACGTATCCCGTGCCGGCGCGCGTGCGCCCGCAGTCGGGCGAAGGCCGCGTCCATGCTGACGCCGCCGCGCGCGGCGATGATGCCCTTGGCCTGTTCGATCACCACCCTGCTCTCCAGCGCGGCCTGCAACTGTGCGCTCAGGGTCATGTGATCACGTACGGAGCGGTCTCGCCGGCCAGGGCGCCGGCCAACTTGACGAATGCCGCCGCGAGGCGCTCCTCGCGCTCCCAACCGGACATATCAGCCCCACCTTGCCGCGCCTCGCGGACCGCCGGAGGGGGACCCGGCCCGATCTGCACGGCACGGCCGCCTGTTCGCCTGCTCCGGGCCGCCCGCAGCGGTCGATCTCCGCTTGTCGGGGAGAGAGGCCCCCTGTGCCCAGCCTGGCACCACGGCCCCGCGGACTCAAGCGGTCCTACGCGCACGGATCGCTCGTCTCGACGGCCGGCGAGAAGGAGCGCCCGGCCGGGGCGGAGCGGATCCGGACGTCCTGTGTGCCGCTGTTCTCCTGGGTGTCCATCGGCCGGGCCTCCCGTGTACCCGTGAACCGGCGACGGCACGCGGGCCCGCCCCGAGGGGGCCCGCGTCCGGCGCGGCCCGCCCCGTTCAGCGCGACGGGTACCGCAGGAGATAGCGCTTCCTGACCTTCCGGAACTCCGCGAGGCCGCCCTGCCAGGCCGCCACGACCTCGTCGGCCGACGCGCCCGCGTCGATCATCGTGCGCACCTTCGGCGAGCCCGTCAGCTTGTCGATCCAGTTGTCGGGACGCCAGGCGAAGCCGCTCCACACCTGCTTCGCGGTGACCAGCAGCGCGATGCCGGTCCTGACCGAGTCGAAGGACTTCCGGTCGTGGAGGTGGAGTTGGACGCCGCCGACCGTCCTGCCCTGGAACTTCGAGAACGTCGGCGCGAAGTACGCCTCGCGGAAGTGCACGCCGGGCAGGCCGAGCCCATTGACCGCCGCCGCCCACCTCCGGTCGATGCCCTCCGCGCCGAGCAGCTCGAAGGGGCGCGTCGTGCCGCGGCCCTCGGAGAGGTTGGTTCCCTCGAACAGGCAGGTCCCGGAGTAGACCAGGGCGGTGTCGGCCGTCGGCATGTTCGGGCTGGGCGGCACCCAGGGCAGGCCCGTCGCGTCGAAGAAGTCCGAGCGCCGCCAGCCGGACATCCGCACCACGTCCAGCTCGACGGCCCGGCCCGCGGCGGCCGGCACGAACTCGCCGTTGAACAGCAGCGCCAGCTCCGCCACCGTCATGCCGTGCGCCTGCGCGATCGGCTCGCGCCCGACGAAGGTCGCGTACGCCCTGTCCAGGATCGGCCCGGTGGCGGCGCGGCCGGTGACCGGGTTGGGCCGGTCCAGGACGACGAAGCGCTTGCCCGCCAGCACCGCCGCGACCATGCAGTCGTAGAGGGTCCAGATGTAGGTGTAGAAGCGCGAGCCCGCGTCCTGGATGTCGAACACGATGGTGTCGACGCCGGACTCGGTGAAGACGGCGGCCAGTGCCCGGCCGCTCTTGAGGTACGTGTCGAAGACCGGCAGCCCGGTCGCCGGGTCGTCGTAGCGCCCCTCGGAGCCGCCCGCCTGCGCCGTCCCGCGGAAGCCGTGCTCGGGGCCGAAGACCGCGGTCAGATTCACCCGCTCGTCCGGGTGCATCACGTCCACGATGTGCCGCACGTCCGCGGTCACCCCGGTCGGATTGGTGACGACGCCGACCCGCCGGCCGGCCAGCAGCCGGTAGCCGTCGGCGGCCAGCCGGTCGAAGCCGGTGCGCACCTTGGGCCCGCCCCGGCCCGTCGGGGAGGGGGCGCGAGAGGTGGCCGAGCGCCCCGGTGCGGCGGCGTACGCGGACGAGGCGGCGGCCGCGACCGCGCCGACCGCTCCCGTGACAGCCAGCAGATTCCGTCTGGACAGAGTCATGTGCGTGCCTCCATGAGCGTGGCCGGTGTCATGACCACGCACGCTAACGCGCGGACCGCCGCTGCGGAACGCACGCGCCGGACGGGCTCCCAGCCCCCTTCCGTTCCGACATACCGACTGGTTAGTCTGCCGGTGCGGCCGAGACGGACGCCGGGGGTCGTACGCATGCGGCGCCCGGCCGGGGCGTCCGGCCGGGACCGACGGCGAATCGAGGGAGACACGATGGTGGAAGCGGTGCGCGGCGCGGGAGTGGTCGTCACGGGCGCGGGCGGCGGGATCGGCGCGGCCCTGGCCCGGAGGTTCGCGGCAAAGGGCGCGCGGGTGGTGGTCAACGACCTCGACGCGGACAAGGCGAAGACCGTGGCCGCCGAGATCGGCGGCATCGCGCTGCCCGGCGACGCCTCCGGCATCGTGCCCGCCGCCCGCGACGCGCTCGGCGGCACGATCGACATCTACTGCGCCAACGCGGGCATCGCCCCGAGCGGCGGCCCCGAGGCCGAGGACGCGATCTGGGACGCGGCCTGGGACGTCAACGTCATGGCGCACGTCCGGGCGTCCCGCGAGCTGCTCCCGGACTGGCTGGAGCGGGGCAGCGGCCGGTTCATCGCCACCGTCTCCGCCGCGGGGCTGCTGACCATGGTCGGCTCCGCGCCGTACAGCGTGACCAAGCACGGCGCGATGGCCTTCGCCGAGTGGCTGGCGGTCACCTACCGGCACCGGGGCGTCAAGGTGCACGCGGTGTGCCCGCAGGGCGTGCGCACCGACATGCTGCTCGGCACTGGGGCCGCCGCGCTCAACCTGGTGCTCGGCCCGACCGCGATCGACGCCTCCGAGGTCGCGGACGCCGTGTTCGAGGCGATGGCCGAGGACCGCTTCCTGGTGCTGCCGCACCCCGAGGTCGCCGACTACTACACGGCCCGCGCCACCGACACCGACCGCTGGCTCGGCGGCATGAACCGCGTCCAGCGGAAGTTCGAGCAGGCCACGGCCGCCGAGGCGAGCTGAGCGGCAGCCGCACCAGTACGGCACCATAACCACCGCAGCACCGCACCGCCGCACCACCACCGCCACCGACATCACCACCGCACACGCCGGCCGTACGGGCCCGGGACGGCCCGTACACCGCCCGGCAGAGAGGGCCGCACCGATGACCGTCCGGTACCAGGACCAGCCGTGGCTGCAACAGCTCAACGAGGCGCAGCGGACCCCCGTCCAGCCGCAGCCGACGGTGCTGCACGCCTTCCGCGCGGCCGTCCGCGAAGCGCCCGACCGCACGGCGCTGGCCTATTTCGACGGGCGGCTGAGCTACGCCGAGGTCGACGAACTCTCCGACGGCCTCGCCGTCCACCTGCTGGAGCGCGGCTTCCGGCGCGGCGACCGGGCCGCGGTCATGCTGCAGAACAGCCCGCACTTCGTGCTCGCGCTGCTCGGCGCGTGGAAGGCCGGCGGTACGGTCGTGCCGGTCAACCCGATGTACAAGACGCACGAGGTCGCGCACGTCCTCGCCGACGCCGAGGTCACCGCCGTCGTCTGCGCCGGCCACACCTGGGACGCCTTCCTGCGCGAGACGGCCGCCGACTCCTCGGTACGGATCGCGCTCACCGCCTGCGAGCTGGGCCTGCAGACGCGCGACGACCAGCGCGTGCTGCGCGGCGAGCGGCTGGGCCCGCGCGAGGGCGCCGACGATCTGCTCGACGCGGCCAGGGCCGGGGCCGCGAGCGGCCGCAAGCCCGCCGACCCCGGGCTGACCTCCGACGACATCGCCCTGATCAGCTATACGTCGGGCACCAGCGGAGCTCCCAAGGGGGCCACCAACACCCAGGGCAACATCGCCTACAACGCCGAGCGCCAGCACACCGGCTTCGGCCTCCCGCAGGGCAGCACCTTCTTCGCGCTGGCCCCGCTGTTCCACATCACCGGCATGGTCGTGGAGCTCGCGGCCTGCCTGGCCAACACCGGGACGCTCGCCCTCGCCTACCGCTTCGAGGCCGGGGTCGTCCTCGACGCCTTCCTCGAACACCGCCCCGCCTACACCGTCGGCCCGTCCACCGCCTTCATGGCGCTGGCGGCCCACCCCGCCGTCACCCGTGAGCACTTCACCTCGTTCCGGATGATCTCCTCCGGCGGCGCGCCGCTGCCGCCCGCGCTGGTCGAGTCCTTCCGCGCGACCCTCGGCCCGTATCTGCACAACGGCTACGGCCTCACCGAGTGCACCGCCCCGTGCGCCAGCGTCCCGCCCGGCAGGGAAGCACCCGTCGACCCGGTGTCCGGCACGCTGGCTGTCGGCGTCCCCGGTCCCGACACGGTCGTACGGATCGTCGACGCCGCCGGTCAGGACGCCCCCTTCGGCGAACAGGGCGAGATCGCGGTCCGCGGCCCGATGGTGGTCCCCGGCTACTGGCGGCGGCCCGCGGAGACCGAAACGGCGTTCCCCGACGGCGAACTGCGCACCGGCGACATCGGCTTCATGGACCAGGGCGGCTGGCTCTACGTCGTCGACCGCATGAAGGACATGATCAACGCCTCCGGCTTCAAGGTGTGGCCGCGCGAGGTCGAGGACGTCCTCTACACCCATCCGGCGGTGCGCGAGGCGGCCGTCGTCGGCATACCCGACGCCTACCGGGGCGAGTCGGTGAAGGCGTACGTGAGCCTGCGCCCCGGCCGGGCGGTGGAGCCGGCCGAGCTGAGCGCGTACTGCGAGGAGCGCCTCGCCGCGTACAAATACCCGCGCGAGGTGGAGATCCTGCCGGAGCTGCCGAAAACGACGAGTGGGAAGATCCTCCGACGGGAGCTGCGCGGCAAGCCGTAGCGGCGGGACGCGAGGGCGGGCCGTAAAGCCACAGCGGCCGGCAGCGGTAGCGCCGCCCGCACCACTGAGCGGCCCGACCGGGCCGACGACCGCGCGGGAACCACCGCGCGGAGCGCACCACGCACGAAAGGCAGGTGGCGGCAATGGCCAGAACAACGGAAGGCGACGGGAAACCGGTCCCGCAACGGCTGCTCGCCGCCGCCACCCGCCTCTTCGCCGACCAGGGCTACGACCGGACCTCCGTACAGGAGATCGTCGAGGCGGCGGGCGTCACCAAGGGCGCGCTCTATCACTACTTCGGGTCGAAGGAAGACCTGCTGCACGAGGTGTACGGGCGGGTGCTGCGCCTCCAGCAGGAGCGGCTCGACGCGTTCGCCGACGCGGACGCGCCGGTCGAGCGACGGCTGCGCGACGCGGCCGCGGACGTCGTCGTCACCACTCTGGAGAACCTCGACGACACCAAGATCTTCTTCCGCTCGATGCACCAGCTGAGCCCGGAGAAGGACAAGCAGGTACGGGCGGAGCGGCGGCGCTATCACGAGCGCTTCCGCGCCCTGGTCGAGGAGGGCCAGCGCACCGGGGTCTTCACCACCGCGACCCCGGCCGATCTCGTGGTGGACTACCACTTCGGCTCTGTGCACCACCTCGCCAGCTGGTACCGCCCGGACGGCTCGCTGACCCCGCAACAGGTCGCCGACCACCTCGCCGACATGCTGCTGCGTTCGCTGCGGCGCTGAGGGCCGGGGCGGGCGGGGGCTGCGGGAGTGGTGCGGGCCGGCAACCGGGTCCGCCGCACGGGTCCGCCGTCCCGATGCGTCGCGGCTGATCCGCAGCCGGTCCGCGCCCGACCGCACCCGGGGAGACCCGGCCTGCGAAAATCGGCTGACGCGACCGGCTCCGCGCCGGTCATCTGCTGTGCCTCAGGAGCGTGGACCCATGTCCGACCCCGAAGTCCTGCGCTACACCGCCTTCTCCGCCGACCCGGCGGGCGGCAACCCGGCCGGCGTGGTGCTCGACGCCACCGGTCTCGACGACGCCGCCATGCTCGCGATAGCGGCCGGGATCGGCTACTCCGAGACCGCCTTCCTCACCGCCCCGCCGGCCGGCCTCGGCGGCGCGCCGGGCCGGGCGTTCACCACGCGCTACTTCAGCCCGCTCGCCGAAGTGCCGTTCTGCGGCCATGCGACGGTGGCGACGGCGGTGGCGCTGGCCGAGCGGATCGGCCCCGGCGAACTGCTGCTGGCCACCCCGGCCGGAACGGTTCCCGTGGAGGTGGCAGCCGGTCCCGACGGCGCGTTGCGGGCGACCCTGACCAGCGTCGAGCCCGCCCTGGAGGACGTCACCGGCGCGAGCGTCGCGGAGGCGCTGACCCTGCTGGGCTGGACGCCCGAGGATCTCGATTCGCGGCTGCCGCCCAGGATCGCCTACGCGGGCGCCCGCCACCTGGTGCTGGCCGCCGCAACCCGCGAGCGCCTCGCCGACCTGCGGTACGACTTCGACGGGCTGGCCGTGTTCATGCGCGGCCTGGACCTGACGACGCTGCAACTCGTCTGGCGCGAGTCGGCGGACACCTTCCACGTGCGCGATCCGTTCCCGGTCGGCGGAGTCGTGGAGGACCCGGCGACGGGCGCGGCGGCGGCGGCCTTCGGGCACTATCTGCGCGCGCTCGGCCTGGTCGGCTCCGCGGCCTCGCTCACCCTGCGCCAGGGCGAGGACCTGGGCAGGCCGGGAGTACTCGGCGTCGAGCTGCGCCCGGGGGAGACGCGGGTGCGGGTTTCCGGGGCGGGGGCGCGGATTCCCGGCGACGGCTGACGGTCGGGCCCGCCGCCGGGCTCCCTTGCGGGTGGCTGCCCGTCTGGAGGGGAGCCTCCGTGCCTGGTGGGCGCCGATCCGCCGCGCGATGAGGATGCCCCGGGCCGGCTGCGCCAGGACGCGAGCCCCGGGCACGCGGGGGCGGGCACGGCCCGTGCCCGCGGGGGCCGTGCCCGCGGAGGCCGCCAGACCCCTCAGGCGACCAGCCCCCGGATGACCAGACCCCTCAGACGTACTTCTTGATCTCCCGACGCGCCAGCGACCGCTGATGCACCTCGTCCGGCCCGTCCGCGAGCCGCAGCGTGCGGGCCCCGGCCCACAGTTCGGCGAGCGGGAAGTCCTGGCTGACGCCGCCCGCGCCGTAGAGCTGCACCGCCTGGTCCAGGATGTCCACGACGGTGCGCGGCGTCGCGATCTTGATGGCCTGGATCTCGGTGTGCGCCCCGCGGTTGCCGACCGTGTCCATCAGCCAGGCGGTCTTGAGGATCAGCAGCCGCAGCTGCTCGACCGAGACCCGCGCGTCCGCGATCCAGTTCTGCACGACGCCCTGCTGGGCGAGCGTCTTGCCGAAGGCCGTACGGTCCACGGCCCGGCGGCACATCAGCTCGATGGCCCGCTCGGCCATGCCGATCAGCCGCATGCAGTGGTGGATCCGGCCGGGTCCCAGCCGGGCCTGGGCGATGGCGAAGCCGCCGCCCTCCTCGCCGATCAGGTTCGCGGCGGGCACCCGCGCGCCGTCGAAGACGACCTCGGCGTGGCCGCCGTGGGAGTGGTCCTCATAGCCGTAGACCTTCATCGCGCGCAGCACCTCGACGCCGGGAGTGTCGCGCGGCACCAGGATCATCGACTGCTGGCGACGCGGGTCGGCGCCGTCCGGGTCGGTCTTGCCCATCACGATGAAGATCTTGCAGAGCGGGTTCATCGCCCCGGAGATGTACCACTTGCGGCCGGTGATGACGTACTCGTCGCCCTGCCGCTCGATCCGCGTCTCGATGTTGGTCGCGTCCGAGGAGGCGACCTCGGGCTCGGTCATCGCGAAGGCCGAGCGGATCTCGCCGGCGAGCAGCGGCTCCAGCCACTGCTTGCGCTGCTGCTCGCTCGCGAACTGGGTGAGGACCTCCATGTTCCCGGTGTCGGGCGCGGCGCAGTTCAGCGCGGTCGGGGCCAACTGGGGGCTGCGGCCGGTGATCTCGGCCAGCGGCGCGTACTGCAGATTGGTCAGGCCCGCCCCGAGCCCGGCGTCCGGGAGGAAGAGGTTCCAGAGTCCCTGGCTGCGGGCCTCGGCCTTCAGCTCCTCCACGATCGCGGGGGTGCCCCAGGGCGAGGCGAGGAGTTCGCGCTGCGCCTCAGCGGTCTTCTCCGCCGGGTACACATGCTCGTCCATGAAGGCCAGCAGCTTGCCGCGCAGCTCTTCGGTACGGTCGTCGAATGCGAAGTCCATGGTGGGGTCAGCCCTTCTGAAGGGTGGTGAGGCCGTTCTCGATGAAGACGGGGACGAGTCCGCCGATGCGGTCGAAGCCCGCGCCCACGGTCTGGCCGAGCGTGTACCGGTAGTGGATGCCTTCGAGGATCACCGCGAGCTTGAAGTAGGCGAAGGCGGTGTACCAGGCGATCTGCGACACGTCGCGGCCGGAGCCGGCGGTGTAGCGCTCGATGATCTCCCGCGGCTCCGGGTGGCCGGGCGCGCCGGTCGTGGTGCTGATCGGGGAGCCGTCCATGTCCTGCTGCGAGCTGTACATCATCAGCAGCCCGACGTCGGTCAACGGGTCGCCGAGGGTGGACATCTCCCAGTCCAGGATGGCCTGGATGGTGTCGTCGGGTCCGACGAGGACGTTGTCGAGGCGGTAGTCGCCGTGCACGACGGTGGGTGCGGGCGAGGCGGGCAGCGCTTTGCTCAGGGCCGTGTGCAGTTCGTCGATGCCCGGCAGCTCACGGTTCTTCGACGCTTCGAGCTGCTTGCCCCAGCGGCGCAGTTGCCGCTCCAGGAAGCCCTCGGGCCGCCCGAAGTCGCCGAGGCCGACGGCCTGCGGGTCCACCGCGTGCAGTTCGACGAGGGTGTCGACCAGGCCGAGGACGATGTCGCGGGTCCGCTCGGCGCCCAGCGGCGCCAGCTCCTCGGCCGTCCGGAACGGCGTCCCGTCCACGAACTCCATCACGTAGAAGGGCGACCCGATGACGGAATCGTCCTCGCACAGCAGCAGCGTTCGCGGCACCGGCACGGCCGTCGGGTGCAGCGCGCTGATCACCCGGTGCTCGCGGCTCATGTCGTGTGCGGTCGCGAGCACATGGCCGAGCGGCGGCCGGCGTACGACCCAGCGCGACGCGCCGTCCGAGACCCGGTAGGTGAGGTTGGACCGGCCGCCCTCGATCAGCTCCGCGGTCAACGGGCCGTGCACCAGCCCGGGGCGTTCGCGATCCAGGTGGGCGCGGAGTTTCTCCAGGTCGAGACCCGGCGGATTGCCCTTGCTCATCGAGTGCGCCTCCATGCGGCGGTGTGGGAGATGTGCTGACCGATCTCATCATGCCGACCAGTCGGTATGTCGTCCAGTGTTCCGGCGTGCGGCTCCGGTCACGCGGGCGCGGAGTGCGGGGGCCGACCGGGGGGCGCGGGTAGCCCACGTCGTGGGCGGGCCGGCGTCGTGGTCCGTACGCGGACGCACGCCGTCGGCCCGTCCGCAGCCCTCACGCGTGGCAGGCCACCGGCTGCCCGCCGTTCATCGCGGACATGTCGGTGAACGCCGCGAGGCTGTCCAGGTCCGTGCCCAGCGGCTGCCCTGCCAGCTCCGAGTAGGCGCGGTGCAGATTCGCGACCAGCCGCTCACTCTCCGGCAGCGCGGCGAATTCAGCGAACGCCTCGGGGTCGGCCTCGCGGGCCGTCTCCAACGGCGTACGTCCGGCCGCGTAGCCCCGCTCGGCGAGGTCGGCCACGTACCGCAGGTACCGCTCGGCCCGGTCGTACACGCCGGGATCGGTGACCGGGCCGTGGCCGGGAACCACGATCAGGGCGTCCAGCGCGCGGAGCCGGTCCAGGGCGCGCAGCGAGCCGCTGAGCGAGCCCATCAGGACGAACGGGGTACCGCCGTTGAAGGTGAGGTCCCCGGTGAACAGGATCCGCTGCTCGGGCAGCCAGACGAGGGTGTCGCCGACCGTGTGCGAGATGCCGGGGTGGATCAACCGCACCTCGATGTCGCCCACATGGAGCGTGAGGCTGTCCTGGTAGGTGACCGCGGGCGGCGTGATGCTGATGTCGCCGTAGTCGACGGACGGCCAGATGGCGTGCAGTTGGCGGCCCACCTTGAGCGCCTCGCGGCGGCAGGCCTCGTGGCCGATGATGGTGGCCTCCGGGGCGAACACCCCGTTGCCGTAGGTGTGGTCGCCGTGGTGGTGCGTGTTGACCACCTGCCGGGGGAGCGGGGCCCCGGAGTCGAGGACCGCCTGGCGCAGTAGCAGGGCGCGGCGCTCGGTGGCGGCGGTGTCGACCAGCAGCGTCGACTCGCCGTCGCTGATGAACCCCGCGTTGTTCAGGCACCAGCCGCCGTCGGGCTGGACGAACGCGTGGACGTTCGGAGCCAACTGAGTGACATACGGCTCGCCGGTCGTCGTCGCGGCTGCCGTGGTGGTGCCGTCGGTGCCGTCGGTGCCGTCCATGGTTCCCCCATAGAGATGTGGCGCGCGCGGGTGACGCGCGCGATGCGCGCACCAGACTGGCAGTCGACCGTGCCGCGCGGAAGGGCGGCCCCTTGCGACCGGCCCGCTCCGGGCGGGAGCCGGGTGGGATACGGCGGTCGGACGGGGCGGCCGGATGCGGCGGTCGCCCGGTTCGGCTCGCGGAAGCTCCGCGGGCCACGGACCGTCGAGTCGGGGTCGTTCGACGCCCGCCCCTGTCCGGCTGTCCAGCTGTCCGATCCCCGATCCCCGATCGCCGGCCGCCCATTTGAGGAGCAGTTCGTGAAGGCCATCAGCTACCGCACCTACGGCGGTCCCGAAGTCCTCGAATACGCCGAGCTTCCCGAGCCCAAGATCGGCCCGGACGCCGTCCTGATCAAGGTCAAGGCCGCGGCGGTCAACCCCGTCGACTGGAAGGCCCAGGCCGGCTACCTGGACGGGCTGCTCAACGCCGTCTTCCCCGTCATCCCAGGCTGGGACGTCTCGGGCGTCGTCGTCCAGCCCGGCGTGGACGCCGTCGAGTTCCAGGCGGGGGACGAGGTCATCGGCTACGTCCGGGAGGACTTCCTGTCTCGCGGCACCTTCGCCGAATACGTCGCCGCGCCCGTCCGCACGCTGGCACGCAAGCCGGTCAACCTGAGCTTCGAGCAGGCCGCGGGCCTCCCGCTGGCCGGGCTGACCGGCTATCAGGCCCTCACCCGGGCGCTGAAGGTACGGGACGGCGAGAGCGTCCTCATCCACGCGGCGGCGGGCGGGGTGGGCTCGATGGCCGTCCAGATCGCCCGGCACCTCGGCGCGCGGGTGATCGGCACCGCGAGCGAGCGCAATCACGAGTACCTGCGCTCGCTCGGCGCGGAGGCGGTCGCGTACGGGGACGGGCTGGCCGACCGGGTACGGGCGCTGGCCCCGAGGGGCGTCGACGCCGTCCTCGACCTGGTCGGCGGCGACGCGCTGACCGTCTCGCCCGGCCTGCTCACCCGCGACGGACGGCTGGTGTCCATCGCGGACGCGGCCGTGCTCGGCCTAGGCGGCCGTTACTTCTGGGTGCGCCCCGACGCTGCCGACCTCGCGGCGCTGACCGATCTGGTCGAGCGCGGAGTGATCGACGTCGAGGTCGCCGCCGCCTTCCCGCTGGCGAAGGCGGCCGACGCGCAGCGGCTCAGCGCGGAGGGGCACACCCGGGGGAAGATCGTCGTCACGGTGGAGTAGCGAGGCCGGCGTGCGTGCGGGAAGGCGTGAAAGCGTGCGTGAAGGCGTGAAGGAAGGTGTGACGGCGCGGCGGTACGGCAGCGCGCCGTCAGAACGTCGCGAGAGACCGCGAGAAACCGCTGAGACCCGGCCGGGAAACCGCAGGAAGCCGTCAGAAGAGCTCGGCCGCGCCGAAAGCCGCCAGCGCGACCGTGCAGCCCGCCGCCAGCGCTGCCGCCCGCGGCGAGATCGTGGGAGGCCGCGCCGCGTCCAGCGCGCGGATCCGGTGGTGCGCGGCGGTCAGGAAGCCGAGCCAGACCAGCGCGACCAGCGCGGTCGCCACTATCGACAGCGGCGTCAGCCCCTGGTGCACCGCCTGCCGCGCGGCCAGCCCCGCGGTGACCGCGCAGGACAGCGTCGTGCGCCGCCAGGCCAGCCGGGTCCGCTCGGGCTGCAGTCCGGGGTCGCGGGGCGCCGGTGCCGGCGCTGGTGCCGGTTGCACTAGCCGGCCCTGCCCAGCAGCGCGATGACCACTGTGGCCAGCGCGATCAGGCCGATGCCGAGCGCCAGCGCGGCCGGGAAGCGGGTCGCGGGCAGGTCCTCGCCCCGGCGCATCGCGCGCTCGCAGCGCATCCAGTGGTTGACGGCGCGCACGGCACACAGTGCGCCCCCCACCAGCAGCGCCACGGCCAGCGTCACGCGCAGCGGCCGCGGCAGGTCGGGCAGGAACTGGCCCGCCGCGAAACCGCCGCCGACCAGGGCCAGCGAGGTGCGCAGCCAGGCGAGGAAGGTGCGTTCGTTCGCCAGCGAGAAGCGGTAGTCGGGCGTGGCGCCCTCCTCGCGGAGCCGCGCCGGAGCGAACCACAGGCGGAGCCCGCCGAGGAAGGACGTCGAGGTTCCGGTTTCGGGCGGCCGAGCGGGGTCGATCATGAACGGAGCCTACTCACGACGCGGGGCCGGGACCGCCCTCCCGATCGGCGGCGCGCGGTCCGGCGGCGCGCGGTCCGGCACGCCCCTCGGCCGCCCGGACCGCCCGCAGCCGCTCGTACGCCGCGAGTCCGTCCGGGACCCACTCCCACTCGGTCAGCCGCTGCTCCAGCTCCGCTTCGGTCAGGAAGGCGTGCCAGGCGACCTCTTCGCGCTGCGGGTCGACCGGGAGCGTGCACTCCACCTCGTAGACACGGGACCACCAGGTGTGCTCCGGGGTTTCGTAGAGGAACGAGAACAGCGGCGTGGGCGCGGGGAGCCCGGACACGCCCAACTCCTCCTCCGCCTCGCGCAGCGCCGCCTCGTCGTACGACTCGCCCGCCCCGACCACGCCGCCGACGAACATGTCGTACAGCGAGGGGAAGACCAGCTTCTGCGCGGTGCGCCGGTGCACAAAGGTCCGGCCCTCGGCGTCCCGCGCCAGGATGAACGCACAGCGGTGGCGCAGCCGGCGGGTCGTCGCGTCGCCGCGACGGGCCTGGCCCACGACCCGGTCCCGCTCGTCCACGATGTCCAGCAGTTCGTCCGCCGACCGGGGCGGCGTTCCGCGGACGTCGGGTGCGCCGCCGGCTCCGTCGTCCGCCGCCGTGCCGTCCGCCCCGTGGTCAGCCCTGTCATCAGCCATGAGGCCATCCAATCAGCCGCGCGCGGAGAGCCGGGGCCGGGCCCTCCGGGCCTACTGCCCCATCACGTACTTCACCGTCGGCCCCGCGGTCCAGCCGCCGTCCACCGCCAGCTCCGCGCCCGTGACGTAGGAGGCCGCCCCGGAGAGCAGGAAGACGACCGCGCCCGCGATCTCGTCCGGCTCGCCGACCCGCCCCATCGGGGTGTTGGGGTAGTTGCCCTCGCCCTGCCGGATGCCGACCTCGGCGGTCATCGGGGTGTAGGTCATGCCGGGGTGCACCGAGTTCACCCGGATCCTCGCGGTGCCCAGCTCCACCGCGCCGATCTTGGTCAGCCCGCGGACGCCCCACTTGGACGCGCCGTAGCCGGCGGTCAGCGCGAGCCCCATCAGGCCGGCGGCCGAGGAGATGTTGACGATCGAGCCGCCGCCGTTCTCCTTCATCGCCGGGATCACGGTCTTCATGCCGATGAAGACCCCGGTGAGGTTGATGTCGAGCACCTTGCGGAAGTGCGCGACCGACTCGGACTCCAGGTACTGGCCGGTGGAGATGCCCGCGTTGTTCACCAGGCCGTCGATCCGTCCGAACTCGGCGAGGGCGAAGTCGGCGACGCGCTGCCAGTCGGCCTCGGAGGTGACGTCGTGCGTGGCGAAGCGGGCCCGGCCGCCCAGCGCGGCGGCGGTTGCCTCGCCCTCCGCCGCGAGCACGTCCGTGGGCACGACGTTCGCACCCGCCGCGACCGCCTGCTTCGCGAACTCCGCGCCCAGCCCGCGGGCCGCGCCGGTGATGATGACGGTCTTGTCGCCGAGGTCGTTCATGTGCTGCTCCTTGGGCTGGTGTTCGTACGTTCCGCCGCGCCTGGCGGCACGCCGGCCTCCAGCAGCGCGGCGGTCGTCTCGGTGAGGTCGGCGAGGAACGGTTCCTCGTCGGTGAGCGGCCGGGCGCCGTCCAGGTACTGCCGGGCCCGGTCGCCCAGCGCCGCGCCGATCAGCGTCAGCGCCAGGTCGAGCCGCTCCAGCCGCAGCGGCTCGGGGAGCGCGGTCAGACCCTCCTCGACCATGCCGATGAGCTGCCAGTAGCGGGTGCCGGCGAGGGTCGGGTGCGGGGTGCGGGTGCGGACCCCGCTCTCATGGCTGAGCTGCGCGGACACCCGCAGCCAGCGTCGGCCGCGGTCGGTCCGCAGCTCGGTCGCCTCGGCGGCGATCAGCGTCGCGAGCAACGGGCGGAGCGAGGGGCGGTGCGCCGGGCAGGCAGAGCGGGGCGTCGGGCCGGGCGTCGGGTTCTCCAGCGCTCGCAGCCGCGGATCCAGCTCCGTCGATCTGGTTGACGGGGCCGCCCCGTTTCCCGAGGATCGATCCAGCGCGGCTGCCGGATCTCCGGTTGCCCCGGCGGTCCGCCCGGCGGGCCGCCCTGACGAGGAGAGCGCACATGGCGTACGACGCTGACGTGATCGTGGTCGGGGCGGGGCTCGCCGGACTGGCCGCCACCGCCGAACTGGCCGACGCGGGCCGCAAGGTGATCCTGCTCGACCAGGAGCCCGAGGCATCGATCGGCGGGCAGGCGCACTGGTCGTTCGGCGGCCTCTTCCTCGTCGGCTCGCCCGAGCAGCGCCGGCTGCGCATCCGCGACAGCCACGCCCTGGCCTGGCAGGACTGGCAGGGCAGCGCCGCCTTCGACCGACCGGAGGACCACTGGCCGCGCCGCTGGGCCGAGGCGTACGTCGACTTCGCGGCGGGCGAGAAACGGGCCTGGCTGCACGCCCAGGGGCTGCGCTTCTTCCCGGTCGTCGGCTGGGCGGAGCGCGGCGGCTACGGGGCGACCGGGCACGGCAATTCGGTGCCCCGCTTCCACATCACCTGGGGCACAGGCCCCGGCGTGGTCGAGCCCTTCGAGCGACGGGTGCGGGCCGCCGTCGAACGCGGCCTGGTCGAGCTGCGCTTCCGGCATCGCGTCACCGGCCTGTCCGGCACCGCGGGCGCCGTCGACACGGTCGGCGGCGAGATCCTCGCGCCCAGCACCGCCGCGCGCGGCACGGCCACCGGCCGGGAGGCGGTCGGAGCCTTCGAGCTGCGCGCCCAGGCCGTGATCGTCACCTCAGGCGGCATCGGCGGCAACCACGACCTCGTACGCGCCCATTGGCCGGAGCGGCTCGGCGCCCCGCCCGAGCGGATGCTGTCCGGCGTCCCGGCCCATGTCGACGGCGCGATGCTCGGCGTCACCGAGGCGGCGGGCGGGCGGCTGATCAACCGTGACCGGATGTGGCACTACACCGAGGGCATCGAGAACTGGAACCCGATCTGGGCGCGGCACGGCATCCGCATCCTCTCCGGGCCGTCCCCGCTGTGGCTCGACGCGCGCGGCAAGCGGCTGCCGGTGCCGCTCTTCCCGGGCTTCGACACCCTGGGCACGCTCGAACACATCATGCGGACCGGCTACGACTACACCTGGTTCGTGCTCACCCAAAAGATCATCGAGAAGGAGTTCACCCTCTCGGGATCCGAGCAGAACCCGGACCTGACGGGCAAGAGCGTCCGCGAGGTGCTCGGCAGGGCGCGGGCCGGAGCGCCGGGCCCGGTGCGGGCGTTCATGGACGCCGGCGCCGACTTCATCGTGGAGGACTCGCTCGCCGAGCTGGTGCGCCGGATGAACGCGCTCACCAAGGAGCCGCTGATCGACGAGGCCGATCTGCGCAGCGAAATCACCGCGCGGGACCGCGAGATCGCCAACCCCTTCACCAAGGACTCGCAGATCACCGCCGTGCGCGGAGCCCGCAAGTACCTGGGCGACCGGCTGATCCGCACCGCGTCCCCGCACCGGATGCTCGACCCGAAGGCCGGGCCGCTGATCGCCGTCCGGCTCAACATCCTGACCCGTAAGACGCTCGGCGGACTGGAGACCGACCTCTCCTCCCGGGTGCTGACCGAGAGCGGTCAACCGCTGCCCGGCGTGTACGCGGCCGGCGAGGCCGCCGGGTTCGGCGGCGGGGGGATGCATGGCTACCGCTCGCTGGAGGGAACCTTCCTCGGCGGGTGCCTTTTCTCCGGCCGAACGGCCGGAAGGGCGGCGGCAAAGGCGCTGTAGTGGGCTGATAGTGGTGCATTTAATGGGTGTGGATAAAGATCAACTTCTACTGCCGAAGGGGTAGTTGAGCGGGTTCGGTCTTGACGCGGACCGTTCACTACCGGTTAGCTGTGGGTGATCGTTGGGCGCCGCCGCCACCTTCGCGCGACCGCCACTGGCATTCACCTAACCTGCACGTGCACCCTGGTTCGGGGCCGCGGTCGCGTGCGCTGTGGAGGCAGCTCGCGGATGACACCCCCGCCACCCCCCTTCGGCCGACCTCGCAAGAAGGACGGCATCGACTTCGACCCGGCCCTCGACGACAGCGAACTGGCCGTCGTTCGTGACGCCCTCGCGCAGGGCCGCTGGATCGACGCGCGCAGCCTGCTGGCCGAGACCGGCGAGGACTGGGACCGCCGCGGACACCGGCTCGTCGTCCTCGGCGAAGGCCCCGCCAGCGCCGGCTGGGCCCGCGACTGGCAACTCGCCGAACCGGACAGCCCCTGCGCCGCCGCGCTGCTCGCGTGCGCCGGAGTCTTCCGCGTGCTGCGCGGAAAGGATTCAGCGGACTCGGTGCGGGCCGCCTGCCTCACCGCGGCCAGAATGGCGCCCAAGGACCCGTCGCCCTGGCTGGCCCTGCTCATCCTCGCCCGGCACAAGGGCACCGACGGCGAACCGGCCCGCATCTTCGACCAGGTGCGCGCCCGCTACCGCGACCACCACCACGCCCACCACCTGATGGCCGCCTTCCTGGCCGAACGTCAGGAGGGCCGCGAGGACGACCCGTTCCACGAGGTGTACGAATTCGCCTCCTGGGCCGCCGACCAGGCCCCCGCCGACTCGCCGCTCGCGGTCCTCCCGGTGGTCGCGCACGCCGAGCGCTACCGGGTGCTCGCCGAGGCCGGCCTGCAACCGCGCGACCCCGCCCTCTCGCAGCACTGGACCAGCGGCCGCGCCCGCCAGGGGCTCAAGGCCGCCTTCAACTGGTGGCTCGAATGGGAGGGCGAGGAACACCCCCGGCACAAGGCGGACCTCAACTACCTGGCCCACGCGAAGTACCACGAGGGCCGCACCGCCGAAGCCGCCGCGCTGTTCAACCGGATCGGCCCGTACGCCACCAGAAGCCCCTGGTCCTACCCCGGACGAGATCCCGGCAATGCCTTCCGCGCCGCGCGCGACGGCGCGCTCGGGCTCGGCTCCCCATGACCCGCGCCGCGGCGCACGTCCCCGCTGCCGCACCCCTTTGCTCATCCCCATGGGAAGGACACCCCCGCCATGCTGTCGGGCACGAAGACCGAGATCAGCACGTTCAAGGGCCATGAACGCGCGCTGCGCGCCGACCGGATCGGAACGGCAGGGCTGCTGCTGTCGGTGCTGGCGGCCAGCGCGCCGCTGATGGTGGTGGCCGGCGTGATGCCCACCGCGTACGCCGTCATGGGCATCGTCGGCCAGCCGCTGCTGTTCGTGATCCTCGGCGTGGTGATGGCGCTGTTCAGCGTCGGCTACGCGGAGATGAGCCGGCACGTCCACAACGCCGGCGCCTTCTACGCCTACATAGCCCGCGGCCTCGGCGGGACCGTGGGCGCGGGCGCCTCCTTCGTCGCGCTCGCCGCCTACAGCACGCTCCAGGTCGGCATCTACGGCATCTTCGGCTTCGAGGTCTCCGGACTGCTGGAGCGGCACCTCGACATCACCGTCTCCTGGTGGATCATCGCGCTGTTCGGCGTGGTGCTCATCGGCGTCCTCGGCGCGCTCAAGATCGACCTCAACGTCAAGGTGCTCGGCGTCCTGCTGCTCATCGAGTGCGTCCTGATCATCGTCTTCGACATCGCCTTCGCCGCCGACCCCGGCGCGCAGGGGCTGTCGCTGCACGCGTTCAACCCGGAGTCCCTCACCGGCGCGGGGCTCGGCACCGCGCTGTGCTTCTGCATCGCCGGCTTCGTCGGCTTCGAACAGGCCCCGGTCT
This sequence comes from Streptomyces sp. H27-D2, assembly GCF_035828615.1. Taxonomy (NCBI): domain Bacteria; kingdom Bacillati; phylum Actinomycetota; class Actinomycetes; order Kitasatosporales; family Streptomycetaceae; genus Streptomyces; species Streptomyces sp. H27-D2. The sequence continues at coordinate 48,985 of NZ_JAYMZR010000052.1, forward strand.
ACGCCGAGGAGACCAGCAGCCCGCAGACCGTCGTGTCCCGGGTGATGTTCCTCGCGGTCGGCTTCGTCGCGGTGTTCTTCGCCCTCAGCTCCTGGCTGATCGGCGTGGCCGCCGGTCCCTCGGAGGTCGTCGGCGCGGCGCGGGAGGCCGGGCCCGGCCTGATCTTCGGGCTCAACGAGGCACGGCTCGGCGGCACCTTCACCGATCTGCTGCACGTGTTCTTCGTGACCGGCATCTTCGCCTCCATGCTCAGCTTCCACAACGTCGTCGCCCGCTACGCCTTCGCGATGGGCCGCGAGGGCCTGCTGCCCGCCGCCGTCGGCCGCACCTCCAAGTCCAGCGGCGCCCCGGCGCTCGGCTCGCTGCTGCAGAGCGTGATCGCACTGCTGGTGGTCGTGGCCTTCGCGGTCAACGACGACAAGCCGGCCGGCGACCCGACCGCCCCGGTGCTGCAACTCTTCACCTGGATGGGCAACGTCGGCGCGGTCGGCGTGATCGTCCTGATGGCCACCGCCTCCGCCGCCGTCATCGCCTTCTTCGTCCGGCGCGGCGCGGCCCGCGCCCAGGCCGGGCGGCTCCTCTGCTCCGGCCTCGCCGGGATCGCGCTGCTGGTCGTGCTGGGCTACGCGCTCGCGGACTTCGACATCCTGGTGGACGCCGGGTCGGGTTCGGCGCTCGGCTGGCTGCTGCCCGGCATCATCGCCGCCGCCGCCGTCGTCGGCATCGCGCACGGCCTGGTCCTGCGGGCCACCAAGCCCGAGGTCTACGCTCGCATCGGCCTGGGCAACGAGGCGTTCCAACTGGAGAAGGCCGCCGTGTCCGAGCCCAAGGTCCCATCCGTCTGACCACGCCCGGCCTGCCGCACCCGCCTGCCGGGAGCGGCGGGCCGTCGCCGTACCCGGATGCCCCGCACCCTCCGTAGGAAGCGAGTGCCGACATGACCTCCTGCCACCCGGCGCCGGCGGGCGCCACGGCCCCGCACCCGCTGGACCCGCTGTCCGCCGACGAGATCAGCGCCGCCCGGCGCGTGCTCGACGAAGCGGGCAAGGCCGGCGCGGACACCCGTTTCCCGCTCGTCCTGCTCGACGAGCCCGCCCGGCACACCGTCGCCGCCCACCGCGACGGAGACCCGGTGGCGCGCCGGGTGCGCGCCACGCTCCTCGACACCTCCACCGGCCTCGGCGCCGAGGCGCTGATCGACGTCACCGCGGGCACCCCCGGCGCGCTGCTCTCCTACCGGGAGCTGGACGCGGTCGAGGACGGCCAACCGCCGATCCTCTTCGAGGAGTACGAGATCTGCGACGCGGTCGTCAAGGCCGACCCGGGCTGGCGCAAGGCGATGGCCGAACGGGGCATCACGGACACCGCACTGGCCGTCGCCGCGCCGCTCGCGGCCGGCAACTTCGGCGTCGCGCGGGAGACCGGCCGGCGCATGCTGCGCTCGCTCACCTTCCTGCGCTGCGACGAGAGCGACAACCCCTTCGCGCATCCCGTCGCGGGCCTGGTCGCCGACGTCGACGTCACCGAGCGCCGCGTCCTGCGGCTCATAGACACTGCCGCCGTCCCGGTGCCGGCCGAATGCGGGCGCTACGAGGCCGAGTTCAACGGCCCGGCCCGCACAGATCTGCGCCCGCTGGAGATCAGCCAGCCCGAGGGCCCCTCCTTCGCCCTCTCCGGCCACCGGCTCAGCTGGCAGAACTGGCGGATGCGGATCGACTTCAACGCCCGCGAGGGCCTGGTGCATCACCTCGTGCAGCACCAGGACGGCGAGCGCGAGCGGTCCGTGCTGCACCGCGCCTCGCTGGCCGAGATGGCCGTCCCGTACGCCGAGCCGGACCCGGCCCGCAACTGGGTCTGCTACCTCGACGCGGGGGAGTACCTGCTCGGCCGCAACGCCAACGCTCTCAAGCTCGGCTGCGACTGCCTCGGCGAGATCCGCTACCTCGACGCGGTCCTCTCCGACGACCTCGGCAGGCCGCAGACGCTGCCCAACGCGATCTGCGTCCACGAGGAGGACCACGGCCTGCTCTGGAAGCACACCAACATCTTCGACGACTCCGCCGCCGAGAGCCGTCGCTCGCGCCGGCTGGTCGTCTCGTACATCGCCACGCTGGGCAACTACGACTACGGCTTCTACTGGTACTTCCACCAGGACGGCACGATCGCCTTCGAGGCCAAGTCCACCGGCCTGCTCCAGACCTCGGGCGCCGAACCGGGCGCGGGCTCCGCGCACGCGACCGAGGTCGCGCCCGGTCTGCTCGCCCCCTTCCACCAGCATCTCTTCTGCGCCCGGCTCGACATGGCCGTCGACGGCCCGGCCAACACGGTCGAGGAGGTCGACGTCGTCCCGCTCCCGATGGGCCCGGCCAACCCCAACGGCAACGCCTTCACCGCCCGCGCCACCGCGATCGGCTCCGGAGCCGAGGCGGGCCGGCTCGCCGACACCTCGGCGGGCCGCCGCTGGCGGATCAGCAACCCCGGCTCGCGCAACCGGATGGGCGAGCCCGTCGCCTACACCCTCGTACCGGAGCCGGGCCCGGTGCTGCTCGCGCAGCCCGGCTCCTCGGTCGCCGCCCGGGTCGCCTACGCCACCACGCACCTCTGGGTCACCCGCACCGCGCCCGAGCGGCGCTACCCGGGCGGCGACTACCCCAACCAGCACCGCGGCGGCCCCGGCGTCACCGACTGGAGCGCCCGGGACGCGGCGGCCGGCGAGCCGCTGGAGGACACCGGCCTCACCGTCTGGCACACCTTCGGCCCCACCCACCTGCCGCGGCTGGAGGACTGGCCGGTCATGCCGGTCGACCGCAGCGGCTTCACCCTGAAGCCCACCGGCTTCTTCGACCGCAACCCGGCGCTGGACCTCCCGGCGGAACCCCGGCAGGAGCCCGCCGGATAGCGGAGTGCGAACGGGCCCGGCGCGGCGGTTCAGCCGTCGTGCCGGCGCCTCGCTCCAACGCGTCCGCTCAGTAACCGGGTTCGGCAGCGGGTTCAGTAACGGGTGATGGCGGTGCTCCCCGAATCGGTGCCGATGGCGATGTGCGGGCGCGCCGCCCGGTCCGTCCAGGCGAGGATCGCGTCCATCGCGGCCGCGGGCCCCGAGACGCAGCCGGCCGTGGCGCCGCTCCCGTTGACGTGCAGGAAGATCCCCGCGCCGCGCCCCTTGACCGGCTTCGCGTAATTGAAGCCGATGACCATCGCCCGGCCGTACTGCGTGCCGTACGACGCCAGGTGCTCTGCCTCCTGCGCCGAGCAGTCGTCCGGCAGCGGCTCCACCCACCGGTTGTACGACGCGGAGCCGTTGTCCTGGCACCACCAGGACCGGTCGGTCACCGGGCGGTACGGGAGCGAGACGCCGGCCGGGGCCGTACGGGTGCCGAAGGCGAACGGCAGGTCGTACAGGCCGGTGGGAGTGGTGGAGGCGCCCTGGGCGCGAGTTGCGCCCTCGGTCAGCCCGCCGCCGCCGAAACGCGCCGGCGTGACCCCCGCGCGCACCCAGGAGCCGTTCCGCCGCTGCCACCAGGAGACCGTGCCGCTGGTCGATCCCGG
>NZ_JAYMZR010000053.1:0-51550 GCF_035828615.1 Streptomyces sp. H27-D2
GTGCCCTGGGGCAGGCCGATCCGATCGGCCAGCGCGCCGATGATCTCCACCCGTTTGATGGAGTCCACCGACAGGTCGGCCTCCAGGTCGAGACCGGGGGCGAGCATGTCCCTCGGATATCCGGTGCCCGAGCCGGTCGCGAGCAGCAGCCACCGCGCGCCGCCGACGAGCACCCGCCGCAACCCCGCGAACGCCTCCGGGAGGACCGGCGACGAAGCCGGCCGCAGGGCGCCCAGGTCCACGACACCGTCCGCGCCGTCCACGCCCGGGGCGTCGCGGAGGCGTTCGGCGGGGACCGTGCGCACCTCGGCCCCGTGCGATTCCAGCAGGGCGGTGAGGGCGGGGGCTGCCCCGAGTCCGTCCTCGACCACGACGAAGCGGCGGCCGGACAGGACCGCGCCGGGGTCGCGGGTGTCGGCCGGCCCGACCGGCGTGACCTGGACCACGAGCCGGTCGGGGCGGCGCGGCGCGGACAGCGGCCGGATCTCCGCAAGCGCGGGTACGGTGCCGGTCTCCGCAGGCGCGGCCGGGGCGGTTCCCGGTTTCGGTTGCTCCTCCGGCGCGCTGCGGCTGGTGATCCAGTCGACGATGCCCTGGATGGTCTTGACCCGGGCGAGCTCCTCGACGGCGGACTCCTCCGGTCCGTCCGTGCCCTGGGGCAGGCCGATCCGATCGGCCAGCGCGCCGATGATCTCCACCCGTTTGATGGAGTCCACCGACAGGTCGGCCTCCAGGTCGAGACCGGGGGCGAGCATGTCCCTCGGATATCCGGTGCGGGTGGACACGATCTCCAGTACCGCCTCCATGACGCGCGCGGGTGTGGCCGGCCGGTTGCCGTCCGGCCCGGGGAGCGGGACCGTCCGGTGCGCCGACCGCTCGGCGGCGACGGGGAGTTCGGGGCGCGCGTCCGCAATGGCCGGTGTTGCCGACCCTGTCGGTGTCGCCCCCAAGTAGCCGAGCATGACGTCCCGTTGCGCGGCCACCAGCTCCCGTGCCCCGCGCAGGTACGCCAGTACGGCGTCCTCCCGTGCCCCTGCCTCGGCAGCCCGCCCGGCCGTCACCCGGCGGGCCGGGCGCAGCCCGCCGACGACGGGCTCGCCGTCCGAGGTCCGTACCAGATGGCCGTCGACCAGCCACCCCGGGCGGCGGGGGGCGGCCTCGGGGAGCGTGCCCGCGCGGCCTTTGAAGAGCGCTTCGGGGTCGACCGGGACGCCCGCCGCGGCGAGTTCCGCCAACGCCGTGACCAGCCGGGTCAGGCCGTGCTCCCCCGGGGCGTCGCAGGCGACGGCGGTGTGCGGCCGGTCCGCCAGGATCCTGCCGACGAGGCCGGTGAGCACCCGTCCGGGGCCCGCCTCGACGAAGGTCCGCACCCCGGCGGTGTACATGGCCTCGATCTGCTCCACGAAGCGCACCGGTTCCGCGAGTTGGCGGGCCAGCAGGTCCCGCACGGCCGCCACGTCAGCGGGGTAGGGCCGCGCCGTCGTGTTGGACCAGACCGGGACCGCCGTCCTGGAGACGTCGGTCCCCTCCAGCACGGCGGCGAAGGCCTTGGCGGCGTCGGCGACGACCCCGCTGTGGAAGGCGCAGGCAACGGGGAGGCGTTCGGCGCTCAGGCCCGCTTTCCGCAGCGTGGCGACGGCGGCGTCGACGGCCTCGGTGGGTCCGGAGACGGCGCACTGGAGCGGTGCGTTGTGGTTGGCGACGACGCAGCCCGCGCCGGCCGCGATGTCTCGGACCTGCTCCGGGGCAGCCTTCACCGCGGCCATCGCGCCGGGGTCGTCCGCTGCGGCGGCGAGGATCGCCCCGGCCCGCCGGGCGCTGAGCCGCAGCAGTTCGTCGGTGTCGAAGGCCCCGGCCGCCCACAGGGCGGGCAGCTCGCCGTAGGAGTGCCCGGCCGTGCAGTCGGGCCGTACGCCGAGCGAGGTGAGCAGCAGGTGTACGGCGGCTCCGGCGATGCCCAGGGCGGGCTGCGCGATGCGGGTGTCGGTGACGGCGGCGCGCTGGGCGGCCCGTTCCTCCGGAGTGAAGGCGGCGGGCGGGAACATCGCGGCGGCGCAGCCGGGCGGCGCGTCGTGCAGCAGGCGTTGCATCGGTGGGAAGGCGATGAACAGCTCGCCGAGCATTCCGGTGCGCTGGCTGCCCTGGCCGGGGAAGAGGAAGGCCACGCGGCCCGGGTCGGTGGCCGTTTCGCGTACGTGGACTCCGTCGCCCGGGGTGAATTCCCTGGCGCGTGCCAGTTTGGCGGCCAGGTCGTCGAGGCCGGTGGCGACGACCGCGACCTGGACCTGCTCCTCGCCGGCCGCCGTCTCGGCGGCGAGGTCGCGCAGCGGCCAGGGGCGTCCCGCCGCGTCGTTGTGTTCGAGCCGCGCGGACAGCCGGGCGATGGCGCGCAGCGCCGCCGGGCGGTCCGCGCCCCGGAAGCAGAACAGTTCGGCGGGCCAGGCGTCGAGGCCGTGGGCGGGGCCGGGTCCGGGTGTGCCCGCGTATCCGGCGAGTACGGCGTGGAAGTTGGTGCCGCCGAAGCCGAAGGCGCTCACTCCGGCGATCCGCCGCGCTGTGGGGACCGCCCACGGCCGGGCTTCGGAGTCGAAGGAGAAGGGGCTGGTGTCCGGCTGCCAGGCGGAGTTGGGGGCGGTCAGGTTCAGGGTCGGCGGCCGGACCCCGCTCTGCACGGCCCGCGCCGCCTTGATCAGGCCGGCCATGCCCGCCGCGCATTTGGTGTGGCCCAGCTGGGACTTCACGGAACCGAGGGAGACGGTGCCGGGTCCTGCCCCGGCCGCCGTGTAGAGGTCAGTGAGCACGGTCAGTTCGGTGCTGTCGCCGACGACGGTGCCGGTGCCGTGCGCCTCGATGAGGCCGACCTCGCGAGGGTCGGTCCCGGACCGCCGGTAGGCGCGTTCCAGGGCGAGCCGCTGGCCTTCGGGGCGGGGCGCCGTCAGGCCCAGTGAGCGCCCGTCGCTCGACGCACCGACGGCTTTGACGACGGCGTAGATCCGGTCGCCGTCCCGTTCGGCGTCCTCCAGCCGTTTGAGCACCAGGCAGCCGACGCCCTCGCCCAGACAGATGCCGTCGGCCGCCGCGTCGAAGGGGCGGCACCGGCCGGTGGGCGACAGCGCCCGCACGGAGGCGAACATGAGGTAGTCGTTGATTCCGTTGTGCACGTCCGCGCCGCCGCACAGGACCATGTCGCTGCTCAGGTCGCGCAGTTCCTTGCAGGCCAGGTCGAGGGCGGCCAGCGAGGAGGCGCAGGCGGCGTCGACGGTGCGGTTGGCGCCGCCGAGGTCGAGGCGGTTGGCGACCCGCCCGGCGATGACGTTGGCCAGGACGCCGGGGAAGGAGTCCTCGGTGAGCCTGGGCAGTTGGGCGTCAAGTTCGGGCGGGAGTTCGCCGAGGTAGCCCGCGTGCAGGGCGCGGAAGCCGTAGGCCCCCGCGAGGTCGGTGCCGGCCTCCGCGCCGAAGACGACGGAGGTGCGGGAGCGGTCGAACGCCCGCGACCGGTATCCGGCGTCGTCCAGGGCGCGGGATGCGACCTCCAGGGCGAGCAGTTGCACCGGTTCGATGCTGCCGAGCGAGGCGGGCGGGATGCCGTGCGCCAGCGCGTCGAACGGGACGGGGGGCAGGAAGCCGCCCCAGCGGGACGGGGTGCGCTCACCGGCCAGCGCCGGGTCCGCGTCGTGGTAGACGGCGGCGTCCCACCGGCCGGTGGGCACCTCGGTGACCGCGTCGGCCCCGGCGACGACGTTGGACCAGTAGGAGGCGAGGTCACCCGCGCCGGGGTAGCAGCAGGCCATGCCGACGACGGCGATGTCGAGCGGGGCCCGCTCCTGCGCGGGTTCGCAGGGCGCGGCCGACGGTCGGAGCTGCCGCGCCCGCTCCGCCAGCAGAGCCGTCGCCCCGTCGGTGACCTGCGCGTGCAGTGCGGCGATCGTGGTGGTGGTGTGCCGGGCGGTGGCGGCCTGCCCGAGCATGTACAGGCCCTCCCGGCGCTGTTGCCGCGCGCCGACCGGGGCCGGCGCGCCGCCGGTGTGCCGCAGTCCCTTGCTGGCGATCCGCAGCCGCCCGAGGTTGAGCCGCTCCAGCTCCTCCCCCACGTCGCGCGGGCTCGCCCCGGCCTCCTCCAGCCGCCGTTTCGTACCGGCGAAGGCATCGGCGTACGCGGTCGCCGCCGCTCGCGTGACGTGACCGGGCGCGCTGCGCAGCAGCACCGTCGCCTCGCAGTCGAGCGCCGCCCGCTGGAATCCCTCCACGACCGCGCCGGCGGCGACGGCCTCCTCGGTGAACAGGTAGGCGGTGCCCATGAGCACTCCGACCCGGGCGCCGCGTTCAGCCAGCGGCGCGGCGGCGGCGACGGCCATCGCCGCGGAGCGCTCGTCGTGGACGCCGCCGGCGAGGAGCAGGTCGAGTGCGGACGCGTCGGGGCAGCCGAGGAGTCGTTCGATCTGCTCCTCCCACAGGGGGAAGGCGGCCCGCGGTCCGATGTGGCCGCCGCATTCCATGCCCTCGAAGACGAATCGCCGGGCGCCCTCGGCGAGGAAGCGGTCCAGCAGTCCGGGCGAGGGGACGTGCAGATACGTCCTGGTCCCCGCCGCTTCGAGCGGGGCGGCCTGGGCGGGCCGCCCGCCCGCGATGAGCGCGTACGGGGGCCGGGCGGCGGCGACCGCGGCGAGCTGTTCGCGGCGCAGCTCCGCCGGGGCGAAGCCGAGCAGGCCCACGCCCCAGGGCCGGTCCGCCATCCGCTCGGCGGTCTCGGTGAGCAGCCGGCGTACCTCCGGTCCTGCCATCACCGCGAGGGCGAGGAAGGGCAGTCCGCCCGCGTCGGCCACCGCGGACGCGAAGGCGGGCCGGTCGCTGACCCGGGTCATCGGCCCCTGGGCCACGGGCAGTCGCGGTTCGCGGGCGGCGGGGCGGCCGGAGCGTCGCAGGGGCCTGGTGCGTACCACCGCGTCCAAGTGGCCGGTGACGGCCGCCCGTACGGCCTGCAGCACGCCGCCGGTGGTGCGGTGCCGGTCGGCGAGCCGGGCGGCGAACGCCCCTTCCTGGCCGATGGGCAGGTACTGGGTCCGCAGGCTGCGGGCGCCGAGCAGCCGCGCGGTGTCCGCGCCGGGTCCGGCCGGCGGGCCGAGGTCGGGACGGGTGTAGACGCGGTGCCCGTCGACGACCGTGGTCTCGCTGCCGTCCATGGCCCGTATCGCGGCCACCACCGGCCCGGGGAGTCCGGCCTCGCCCTCGGTGGTCAGGGCCAGTTGCGCGTCGAGTACGACGCCCCGGGCCCCGCCCGCGATCGCGGCGGCGGCCGTGTGCGGGCCGATGCCGCCCGCCGCGAGGACCAGGACGGTCACCGCGGGGTCGGCCAGCACCCGCTGCAACAGCACGAAGGTGGTCAGCTCTCCCACCCGGCCGCCCGCCTCATGCCCCTTGACCACGATCCCGGCCGCGCCGGCGGCGACGGCGGCCACCGCCTCCCGCGGGGTGGTGACCTCGGCCCAGACACGACGGCCGCCGCCCGCCGCCCACGCGGCCACCGCGCCCGTCCGAGGCCCGGCGGCCGGCTCGATGGACGACCCGGTGAGCAGCACGGTGTCCACCCCCGCCGGCAGATCGTCCGGCCCGAGCGGGCATCCGGCCGGGACCCGGACGCCGTACGGGCCCGGTAACAGCCCGGTCAGTTCGGCGAGCGCGTGCCTGGCCCGGCCGGGGTCGCGGCCGAGGTCGAGCAGGCCGAGTGCGCCCGCCCGTTCGGCGGCGGCGACGATCCGGGCGCTGGGCTCCTCGAACGGGGTGAGGGCGATCACGAGGTCCCGGTCGCCGGGCGGACTGGGCAGGGGCTGAGAGGTCACGGTCTCTCCTTCGTTCCGCTGCGCACGGCATGGCACAGCCCGAGCGGGGCGGGGAAACGTCCGCTGCGGTGCTGCGGTGCATACGCGGGGCCGGGCAGTGACGCGTCGTCACAGACGTGACGGGTCGGACTTCGGCGGGCGGTGCGGGCTCAACGGCGTAGGCGGATGTCCACCACCGGGGTGACCGGCGGCAACCCGCTTGATGCCGGGTGCATCGTGCGGCTGCCCTCCTCAACTGTCAACGCAGCCTCGCTCGGGCCCCACCGCCCCGGCCGCTTCCCGGACACCGTCACGGCGGGCCCGGAAACGCCCCATCCCGGCGGACGCTGACCCTCCGGCCTGGGACGCAGCCCGTCACCAGGCACACCCACGGGTACCCGTCCCCGCTGAGGCACCGGCGTTCACCCATGCCTCAGCGGTATGGCTCGCTGCCGAGCGGGTCTCCCATACGAGTGCGCCTCGGCTCAGTTGTTCGCCAAAGCGCCCCTTACACCTTCACCGTGCTGCGGTTAACGTCCGGCCATGGCCCCCACCCTCCAGCAACTGCGCTATCTCATCGCCGTCGCGGACTTCCGCTCCATCACCGCGGCCGCCACCTCCGTCTACGTGGCCCAGCCGGCGCTCTCCCGGGCCATCCAGTCCCTCGAACGCGATCTCGGCGTGGAGCTGCTGTCCCGCCGCGGACGCGGTGTGGACCTCACCCCCGAAGGCGCCCGCGTGGTGCGCCTGGCGCGCACCGTTCTCGGCGCCGTGGAGGCGATCGAGGACATCGGCGCGGCACACGGCCACCGCCCCCGCAGCACGCTGCGCGTGGTCACCACCCCCACCCTCTCGCTCGACCTGGGCACCGCCCTCCTCCCCGCCTTCGCCGAGCGCCATCCCGACATCGACGTCCAGTTGCTCCAGCACAACAGCCGCGAAGCGCTGAGCCAGTGCCTGGCCGACGGTCTGGCCGACCTCGGGCTCGTCGATCTGCCCATCGGAGGCGAGCTCGCCTCCTACCACCTGCAGGAACGCGAGGTCGTCCTGATCTCCCCCGCCGGCTCCGGGCTGCCCGACCCGCTGCCCTTCCGACGGCTCGACGGCCTGCCGATGATCCTGCCGACGCCCGGCACCGGGCGGCGCACCGAGCTGGAGGCCATGTTCGGCCGGTTGTCCGTCCGCCCCCTTCCGACCCTCGAAGTGGACGAACGCCTGGCCTGGGTGACCGGCGTGACCGGCGGGCACGGCTCGCTGATCTGGTACCGCGACATGGCCTTACGGGCCTTCGGCCACGGCGTCGAGGTCCGCTCCTTCACCCCGCCGCTGCTGCGCCCTGTCGGCATCGTGCACCCGCGCCATCAGCTGAGCCGCGCCGCCCACACCTTCATCACGCACGCCCTGCACAACGCGCCGGTCCGGGAACCCGCCAGATGACGTGCGGGCGGCTGCCATGCCCGTCCGGCATCGCTCCATGCCCAACGGGTCGGCGAACTCGCTTGGCTCCGCGGACGCCCGCCGCCACATTGCGCCCATGCTTCCATCACGCTCCGCCGCCGCGCTGCTGGCCGCCGGCGCCCTCGTAACAGCCCTGTGCTCCCTGCCGTCCCCGGCCACTGCGACGCCGGCCGCACCCGCCGCGCCCACGGCCGCGGCCGAGCCCCGCTGCACCCTGCCCGCCGGGCTGGCGGAACTCAGCGGCCTCGCCCTGAGCAGCAGACATCCGGGCGTCCTCTACGCCGTCAATGACAGCGGCAACACCAACCAGGTGTTCGCCGTCGACTGCACCGGCGCCACCGGCCGGCTCCGGGCGACGTACACCCTCACCGGCGCCACCAACACCGACTGGGAGGCGCTGACCATCGGCAAGGACCCGTCGGGCAACCCGGTCATCCATGTCGGCGACATCGGCGACAACTTCGGCTCACGCGCCGAACTCACCGTCTACAGCTTCCCCGAGCCCGCGACGCTCACCACCTCCTCGGTGACACCCGCCACCACCCGCCTCGCCTACTCCGACGGCAAGCACGACGCCGAGTCGCTCCTCGCCGACCCGGTCACCGGCCGGCTCTACGTCGCCAGCAAGCTCATCGGCGCAGCCGGTCAGCTCTACCAGGCCCCGCTGCCCACGCGGCCCGGCGAGCTCAACACCCTCACCCCCGTCCGCCCCGGTCCGGTCTTCGCCACGGACGGCGCCTTCTCCCCCAACGGCAAGTCCTACGTCCTGCGCAGCGGCGGCCCGATCGGCGCGAACACCGCCTATGTGTACAGCGCCGCGGGCGCCAAGCTCGCCGAGGTCGCTCTGCCGGCCCAGTCCCAGGGCGAAACGGTGACCTACGCCGACTGCGCGTCCCTGCTGGTGGGCTCCGAGAACGACACCCAGATCTGGCGCGTCCCGCTCCCGCCCGAGGCCACCCCCGGCTGCGGGACCCAGCCGCCGGACGGTGTGCTGAGTGTGGCGAACCCGGGCCCGCAGAGCTGCAAGTTCAACCAGACCTGCGCGGTCCAGATCACCGCTGCCGGCGGGACCCCGCCACGGAAGTACAGCGCCGCCGGACTCCCCTTCGGCCTGGCCATCGACGCGACCACCGGACGCATCACCGGCAAGACCTGGCAGACCGGCACCTTCCAGATCACCGCCACCGCCACCGACACCGCCCAAGCGAGCGCGAGCACCACCTTCCCCCTGACCGTCAACTGGTTCTGACCACCAGGCGGTAGGCCCGTCAGGGAATGCGCGCGACCGCTGCGACAGCCGCCAGGACTGCCGCTTGCTCTCGCCGCGCACCATCACGCCCGGCCGGGCGACTGGATCCGGCTAGAGCTAGAGACTGGCTAGAGCTGGAGCGGGGCCAGGATCATAAGGATTTCGTCGCGGTCGTCATCCGGAGCGAGCCGGAGCGCACCGGGCCAGCGGCCGATCTCCTTCCAGCCGAGCCGGCCGTAGAAGTCCTCCAGCCCGGCCCCGGCGCGCGCGGCGAGGTGCAGCTGCTCCAGGCCCATGTCGGCGCGGGCGACCTCGCGGACTGCGTGCATCAGCGCGACCCCGATGCCGCGGCCGCGCATGGCCGGGAGGGTCTGGACGTGGTGCAGGGTCCCCCAGTGGGCGACCAGCGCGAAGGCGTCCCGCCGGATGTTGAGCCAGCCGGCCAGTTCGCCGTCGACGGTGGCGGTCAGGAGGCGGCTGGACTCGGGGGCGAGGCCCTTGGCGAGGTTGTCGACAGCCGGTGCGGCCTGGGTCGCGTCGATGGGCGGAAAGGGAAACCCAGCCGCCCCTCCGGCGTTGGTGACCTCGATCCAGCAGTCGGTGAGAGCCTGCCTCAGCTCCGGGGTGACATCGCTCGGGGAGGTGACCTGCCGCAGGTCGAGGGATCCGCTGTGCATGCCGAGATCCTCGCATCCGGCTCTGACATCGCAGCTGAGCGGCGGGTAGCCGTCGGCCGGATGGCGGCCGGCGAGGATGTCGTCGAGCAGCCGGACCTCCAGAACGTCGACGATCGTCTCGCGCGGCAGGGTATCCACCCCGGCCTCCCCCGGCCGGGACCCCGCGGGCAGCGCCCGGAATCGGCTTACCGGGCCACAGTGCGGGCCCGCACCCCGGCGCGCGGCTCCTGGTGCCCGCCGCTGGCCATCATCCGAACTTCCGCGCGGTCACTGATCTCCGCCTGCACGATGCCGGTGTCGTCGACGTAGACGGGATGTCCGCCCGACCCCTTCCGGTCGGTGCGGTACACCACCACGAGATCCTCGACCGCCGTGTCCGGCGGCGTGGTGTCGGTGAATACCAGCTCGTAGGCATCGGCCTGCGCCATGATTCGTCCCTCCGTGACCTTGTCCCTCCGGTCAATCGTAAGACTTTTCGCCCAGAACCGTTTATTTAGGCATAACCGGTCTGGGCGCACCGCCCGCTCCGCGGATCCACACTTCGCCGACCTGATCCGGCGGGGTCCCGGCGGGTATCCGGGTCCACGATGGGCGCCGACCTCGCGATCGCCGAGCGGGCCCGCACCGATGCCAAGGGGTCCCGTCGACCCGGGCGGCCCAGCGCCGGCCCAGCGCCGCGTTCCGGATTCCGTCAGCGACTGGATCGCGAGCGTGTGGGCGATGGAGGCGAGGGTCGTGTGCCGGTGCCAGCCGTCGAAGGACCGCCCTTCGAAGTCCGCGATTCCGACCTCGGAACTCACCTCGGAGAAGTCCTTGGCGACCCGCTGAGGGGACTTGCTCAGCCGGAGCAGCGCGGCCGGCGCCGCATCGGTCATGTTGGACAGCCACAGCCCCAGGGGCGCCCGGGTGAGCTTTCCCCACTCCGCCAGCAGCGTCAGGGGCTGTCCGCGGGACGCGGTGGGGGCGAGGGGATTCTCCACGGTTGTCATCAGTACGAGACTTGAGCGGGCCACGGAGTCGACCGGGGACAGCCAGGCGACGGGGCGGCACATCTTCTTCCGTGAGTCGGCCACTTGCTGCGCGGCCGGCGGCCCCGCGCCGCCCGATCCGGTTCTGGGCTGATCCGCCGGTGTCAGCGCGGTGGTAGCGCCGATCCGGATCAGGAACGGCATATTCCGGCTCGTGAAACTCTCGACGAAGGACCACACCTCGTCTTCGGGCGGGTCCATCACGACTGGACTCGCCGGAATCCCCCAGGGCCCGGTCATCTCGTCGAAGGCGTCGAACACGAGGTGTGCGGAGGAGAGCGGGAAGATCTCGTCGGGAATGCGCACGCGCCGCCGCCGGCTCCGGTCGTCGAGCCAGGAATCAGGCAGTGTGAGACGCCAGTTCACCGGGCAGCTCATGCCGTCGGCCACGAGCCAGACGCCGAACGCGTGCTGTCCATTGGCGGAAGTCGAGTGGCGGCCGACCCCTACCGAATGGTCTCCGGCCTTGGGAATGACCAAGGGCGCGACGACCCACGCCCTTGGCGTCGTCACCTTGTTCACATGGACGGCCAGCGCTTTGCGTACGGACTGCCATCGCCGCCGCTCGGCGCGCGCCGAGCGCGACGACGAGCGCCGCCGCGCCGCAGATCAGGAAGACGGGTGCGGACAGCAGCGCCGAATCGACGCCCAGCTCCTGGAAGTCGACCCCGCCGAGTTCGGCGGCGACCAGGCTTCCGGGGGCCAGCGAGCCCCACGGCACGGTGACCAGCCCCAGCAGACCGACCACCGCCGCCTTGGCCGGGGCCAGGCCCAGTTGGCGCAGCAGCGGGATGGCGACGACGACGCCGATGCCGAAGCCGGTGAGCGATTCGGCGAAGGGGGTCACGCCGAGCATGACCAGCAGGACCGCTCGGCTCGGTGAGCTGCACGCGCCGCCGATCCAGTGCCCCAGCCGCCGCTGGGCGCCGGTGCGGCTCATGAGTTCGCTGAGCAGGATGCCGCCGAACAGGATCGCGGCCAGCTCGACGACGGTGGGCAGCATGTGCGCCTGCGCCTCGGAGAGTTCGCCGAGCGGAGTGCGGAACGCCGTCGCGGTGAGGATCCCCGCGGTGCCCAGGGCCGCCAGGGCCGCGTACAGGGCTCGTACGCGCGCCGCGAGCAGGCCCAGGGTGACCAGGACCGGGAGTGTGGCCAGGGCCGCGTTCATCGGACGGCCTCCGTGCGGGCGATGGATGGTTCGGTGCCGCGGCGCGCCGCGTCGAGCATGGCCGCCACGCAGCGGTGCGCGTCCTTCAGGGCCCGCGAGACGCCGCCGGGTGCGGGCACGTAGTGGTTGTAGAAGGTGGCGCCTTCGCACAGCGGACCCAGCACCCACATCTGCTCGTCCACTTCGCCCTGCCGTCCGATGGGGTGCTGGCCGGGGGTGATGTCCACGCCGCGGCTGCTGGGCGCCTGCGGGCGGTGGCGGCGGATGTGGCCGGTGTGCAGGAGGTCCAGCAGCAGCGGGCTCGCGGTGTGTTCGGCGTCCGGCTGGCCGGAGGTCGCCCGGCACAGCCAGTCGGCCGACTCGGCGTACGGATCGGCCAGCCGTGTCGAGGACAGCCGCCAGGTCCCGGTGCGACTGTCCCAGTCCGTGCGCGGTTCGGGGCCGAACGGTACGCGGACGACTCCGGCCCGGATCAGGGCGAGCAGTTCCTCGTGCCGGTCCAGCTGCGGCCCGGTCACCGACCGGTTGAGTACGGACGTGAAGGACCCGTAGAACTCCTCGTGGGACTTCTCCTCCAGGCCGCCGAAGTCGACGGCGTGCCGCAGGCCGTCCCGCTGGTCGCGCAGCACCTCCAGCGCGGCCTTGAGCGGGCTGCCCGCCAGGCCCCGTTCCGCTTCCCGCAGGTCTTCGAGGAGCCGGGTGACGTACCAGTTCTGGTAGGCCCGGCTGCCGGTGAGCTCTCCGGGGTCGGGGAACAGGACGCGGTCGGGGTGGAACTCGCCGAAGGTCAGGACGTGTTCGCCGTCGAGCCGGTCCAGCTCGGCCTCCAGCCTGCCCGCGTCGACGGCCGTCCGCAGCGCCGCGACGAGGTCCTGTTCGGCCCGGTCCCCGGCGTCCAGGGCGGCGCAGCGGCGGTGGAAGGCCACCCGCATCTCGGTGCTGAGCAGCGGCACCAGGTCGCCGTGCAGGCGCCGTACCCAGCTCCCCTTCACGAACGGCGGGCAACTGAACTCTGCATCCATCACTGACTCATGATCAACACGATTCCTGTGACTTGGTCAGGTCGAAAAGAGCCGCAAATAGAATATTGGCCGCTACCCACGCGTGCACGGCAGCGGAAATAGGTTCTTCCGCTCGCGCCCATCCACATCTCGGACTTCTGGCGAACGGCAGCAAAACGCAATACTCCACTCATAGGGGTGGAGTGCGGATATTTACGTCGGTAGTCGCGAAATTCAGCGGGCCGACGGCTTCTCGACCGCGGCGTCGGTGCCGGTACGGGCACCGGCACCGGCGAGGCTCAGTGCCCGGCGTCCTGCGGATACCAGCGCAGCTCGACGGAGTTCCCGTCCGGATCCCGTCCCCGGCCCGTGCAGCCGGGCGCTGCTATGGGATCACGCGCGCGGGTGCCGGACCGTAGCGCGCATCGTCCGGCACCGGCGAGCGGGGAGGGCTGCGACAGGCCGACGGCGCCCGTCGCCGCCCTCCCGTGGTCACCCGTCAGGCGGTGGCGCTTTCGGCCGCGTCGGGCGCCGGCGGGGCCGGCGGCCACGGGATCTCGGCCAGCACGGGGAGCAGCGACTCCTCCTCGTAGTCGAGGTGCGCCCGCAGCTCCTCCGACATCCGGTCCAGCTCGGTGAGGAATCGCCCGGGTTCGGCGGTGCCGATGTCAGCGAGCAGGGCGACCAGTCCGGCCTGGACGCGCGCGATCGTCACATGCTCCTCGCGGATCCGGTCGAGTGCCCCGGCCAGGTGGGGGTGGTAGCTCGCGAGGGCGGGGAACAGGTGCGCGTCCTCGCTGGTGTGGTGGAACTCCAGGGTCTCGCAGAACGCCAGGCAGTGCTGCCGGAGTTGCAGGCCCAGACCCGGCGAGGGCGGTTCGCCGGGGCTCTGGTAGGCCGCCCGCTCGGCGAAGTGGGCGTCGGCCTCGACGCGCACGTGCCGCAACTGCGAGCGCAGCCAGGTGTGGACCTCCACGAGCTTGCCGGCGAGATCGGCGACCTCGCGAGCGCCCTTCTCCGACTCGGGATCGGAGCGCTCCAGCGCTACGACGGGCAGCGTCCGGGTGGTGCGGGCCTGGTAGTCGGCGTAGCCGGGCGCCGCGCGCACCACCTGCTCGAACAATCGGTCGCGCCGCGCGCCTTCGGCCGGGACAGCGATGGCTTCGAACGTCTCGGCGCCGATCTCCACCCGCACGGTGGGGTGGGCGAGCAGGTTGTGGTACCACGCGGGATGACGGGGTGCGCCGGCGGCGGACCCGACGACCAGCAGCAGGCCGCCCTCGCGCACATAGCCGAGCGGAGCGGTGTGCTCCTCCCCCGTCCGCGCGCCGGTGGTGGTCAGCAGGAGGAGGTCGCCGCCCTCGAAGGGACCGCCGACCTTTCCCCCGTTGGCTCGGAACTCCTCGATGATCGGTTGGTTGAAAGTCGCGGGCATACGGTGTCGGTCTCCAGGAAGGTGTGGGGTCCGCGGTGGCCGCGGAGAGACTGGATGACGGGGGAGCGCGCTCAGCGCGCGGCGCGGTGACCGCACGCGACGTCCCGGCCCGGAGCTGGAGATCGATCGAGCACGCGGAGCCGCGGAGGGTCGCCGGGAGCCGGCGGCCGTCGGGAGGCATGGCGTACTGAGGTCACCTGGGCGGTGCCGGGTGTCGCGGGGGACAAGGGACGTCGCGCGAAGGCGCTTACGTCAGGTGCGGGGTGCGGAGTATGAACTCATGGCATGTCCCTCAGAGAAAGGTGCTCGCCCGACTGCCGACCCGCCTACTGCTCTTCGGTCGGCGTCACGTGACACGCGCACCATTACAGCCACTTGGCAGCGGCCTGTCAACGATCTCGCGTGCCTGGCACAAGCGCGGCCGGCGCGTCGCCCTGCCGTCGGGGAGCCGTGCGGCGCCTGGCGTGCAGCTCCCGCAGCCACTCGTGGAGTTCCGCTCACCGCCGGACGCCACCCCAGCCGCCGGCGACGGACTCTCCCCGTCAGGAGCCGCCGCAGCAGGGCGCAGTCGGCCCCTACCGGCGTGCACGTATGCCCTGAACGTGGCATAAGAAACGCATAAATTCGAACGCATGGCGGGATTGGCCCGGGGCACACGTCGGCTCGGAGGTTGATAACTATGGTTCCCCTGATCGTGGTTCTACTGCTCGCGCTGCTCCTCTTCGGTGCCGGATTCGCACTCAAGGCTCTGTGGATCGTCGCCGTCATCGTGCTGGCCGTCTGGCTGCTCGGCTTCCTCGTCCGCCCGGCCGCGAGTGGCGGCAAGCGCGGCCGCTGGTATCGCTGGTAGGTCTCGCGCAGCAACGCACAGGGGTCCCGGACCGTACGGTCCGGGACCCCTGTGCGTGCGCCGGCACATCATGCACCGGCCCGGTGTCATCGTCCCCGCCCCGGCACCTGCGCTCGCGCCCGTCTCCCCCGAAGTGGTGGGCGGCGATTCCGCCCGGACGGCGGACGGTGCTGCGAGCATGCAGGCATGACGACAACCACCACAATCGAAGCCGCGCGTCCCATCGCCACGCTGATCAATGTCTTCGTTGTCGAGCCGGATCGGCAGGCGGAGCTGGTCGCGCTGCTCAGCAGTACGGCGGAGAAGTTCATGCGGGATCAGCCCGGCTTCATCTCCGCCAACATCCATGCCAGCCGCGACGGCGAACGGGTCGTCAACTACGCGCAGTGGGAAAGCGAGGAGCACTTCCAGGCGATGCTGGCCGATCCAGCCGCCCGGGAGCAGATGCGGCATGCCGCCGAGGTCGCCTTGAGCTTCGATCCCCGGCTGTTCACCGTGGAGTCCACGCACCGGACCGCGGAGCCCACGCACCAGGCATAGGCCCGTCCAGACGCGAGACGAGAAACGAGACGGTGCGTCAGGGGTCGCCCCCTCCCGCCGGCCATGGCGGACGGACCGCCGCCATGGCCGGCGCGGCTCAGCTCGACGGGGAGTCCGCCTGCGCCGGCCGGTCCCCGCCGCCGTTGTCCGGCAGTCGGCCGGGCACTGCCAACTGCCGCTTCCGGCGCGTCCCCAGAGCCCGAATTCCTGAATGCCCCAATACCCAGGGGCAGGGTTCTTGGCGTCGTCCGCAACCGACCGTACGGGGTGTTTCGCGTCGTCCTGGGTTGCTCCGGAGTGGACCATCAGTACCATCGCCGGAAACCAACAATGCGGAACTTCCCCCGAAGGTGCGTGGTCCCCGTGTCAGACAGCCCCTCCCCCACCAGCCAGAGCCTGCAAGCGGAGTACGAAGCCAAGCTCGCCGCCGACTTGGAGCGGAATGCCGCGGAGCGTGAGCGGCTCACCGAGCAAATGGCCGTGTTCGAAAAGGAATTGAAGGTACTGGAGCGGAACCGGGCCATGCTGCTCGAAATGCAGCAAGCCGTCGGCTCCGCCGGTACGGCGACTGATGCTGACACCGCCGAGAACAAGTCGGCGCCCCGCACTTCAGGAGAGTCAAAGGTGCCCAAGGCCCGGCAGGCAAAGGGTGCAAAGGCTGCCAAGGGCCGCACTGCGGCGAGCGCCGCGAAGACGCGCACCGAGGACGCCGGCGCACAGAAGCCGCCCAGCCTGGTGCAGCTCGTGCGCGACTACCTGGCAGGCCAGAGCGAGCCGAAGTCCGCCGCCGAGGTCGCCGCCGACGTGACCGAGCGGCACCCGGAGCGAACCGTCACCGTCAACGCCATCCGGACCGCCCTTGAGGCGCTCGTCGCGAAGTCCGCGGTGCGCCGCGCCCCGCAGGGCAAGTCCGTCTACTACGACCACGTCCCCGCGGCCGACACCGACGCGAAGCCCGCCGACGCGGATCAGGCGGCGCCCACCCCCGCGTAGCGACAGGCGGGGCGGCAGGGAACCGGGCCATGCCCCCTCCGCCCGTACTGCCCGGCAGCACGGGGCGGGCCTGCCGGGCTGTACGGGCGGAGGGGCGGCGGGTCAGCAGGCTTCGAGGTCCTGCCACACGCCCCCATCCAGACGGCGCCCAAACTGACCGGTGATGCCGGCCCCCTCCCCTGGTGGTGATGTCGGCGCGGAAGCCAGCCGATGCGATCGACATGCTGGTATCACCGTTCCCGTACGGCGTGCAGGAACCCTTGTACGCCGTCTGGATCCGAGCCGCCCGAGCCGGGGACGGGAGCACCACAATCCGGTTGCCCTGCCCGCCCATCCGGTGCTGAAGTGCGCGGATGGACAATGATGCGGTGCTGGCGATGTTCGACCGACAGATGCGACAGGACGCCCGGGCCGACGCCCCCGGGGCCGAGGTCGAGCGGGACGGTGACGTAGTACGGCAGGTCGGCGCGGCGCACGACTGGAACGGCGTCCTCTGGTCGGACCTGGACCGGGACACCGCGGACGCGGCGATCGCGGCGCAGGTACGGCACTTCACCTCGGTGGAGCGCGAGTGCGAGTGGAAGCTCTACACCCACGACCGCCCCGACGACCTCGGGGCACGGCTACGGGCGGCCGGGTTCACCGCTGAGCCCGCGGAAGCCCTGATGGTCGCCCAGGTCCGGGACCTGCCCACCGAAGTCGAGCTGCCCGAAGGCGTCCAGCTGCGCCCCGTCACCGAGCCGGCCGACCTCGATCTCGTAGTGGAGGCCCACGAGCAGGCCTTCGGCACGGACGGCTCGCGGCTCGAGCAGCAGCTGCGCGCGCAACTCGCCGCGGCCCCGGACACCCTCGTCGCGGTCGTCGCGATGGCCGGCGACCTGCCGGTGTGCGCGGCGCGGATGGAACTGCACCCTGGCACGGAGTTCGCCAGCCTCTGGGGCGGCGGCACCGCGGCCCCCTGGCGCGGCAAGGGCATCTACAAGGCACTGGTCGCCCACCGCACGAACATCGCCGCCGAACGCGGCTTCCGCTATCTCCAGGTCGACGCGTCCGACCAGAGCCGCCCGATCCTGCAACGGCTCGGGTTCGTCCACCTGAGCACGACCACCCCGTATGTGTACCAACCCTAGGTTTCACCACCAGGCCCCTAGATTTCATCACCAGGCCGTACCAACGCCCGGACCGAATCACCCGACTTGGAGTTGTTGATCAATAGCGGATACCATAACTTTAGTTGCCTTTGGCAACCATATACTGACCGTACCGCCGGGTGCGTGGATGAGCACACCGGCGACAGGAGGCCCCCCGCATGCCATCAGCAGCCCAGACCTTCCGCACCTACGTGGAAGAGAACCTCGACGCACTGGGCGCCGACCCCGACCGCGAAGCCCTGGTGCACCAGGACCGCCACCTCACCGCCGGCGAGTTCCGCGACCTCGTCCACCGGATGGCCCGAGCACTCCGCGCACAGGGCGTAGACCGCGGACAGACCGTCACCTTTCTGAGCGGCAACCTGCCGGAGATCATCGCCGCCCGCTACGCAGCCAACCTGATCGGCTGCCGGGTCAACCACCTCTACAGCAAGCTCTCCGTCGAAGCGCAAGCCGCCATCGTCCGTGACGTCGAGACACGTGCGCTGATCGCCGACCCCCGCTGCGTCCAGCAGCTCGCGGAGATCATCGAGCTGTCGCCGGTCCCCAACGTCCTCGTGCTCGGCCCCACACCGGTGGGCGCGGACCTGCTGGAGCTGGCGGCCGGGGAGTCCGCCGAACCGTTCTCCACCCGGGCCCAGCCGCAGGACGTGTGCACGATCCGCCACACCGGCGGGACCACCGGCCACCCCAAGGGCATCTGCACCACCTTCGAACAGGCCCGCTGGTTCCGGACGGAACCGGAGACGCCCGACGACAAGCAGCGGCAGCTGGTCTGCACGACCCTCGCGCACGCCGCCGGCCTGATGGCCGACAACACGCTGCAGTCGGGCGGCACCGTGGTGCTCCTCGACGACTTCGACCCCGCGGCCGTACTGGCCACCATCGAGCGCGAGCGCATCACCCACCTGTTCCTGCTGCCGCCGCTGCTCTACCAACTGGTGGACCACCCGGACGCGCGGCACACCGACACCTCCAGCCTGCACACAGTGATCTACGGCGGCTGCCAGGCGTCCCCGTCCCGGATCGCCGACGCCGTACGCCGCTTCGGACCCGTGCTGGTCCAGGGCTACGGGCAGAACGAGGCCGGCGGCATCAGCATGCTGGCCGCCGAGGACCACGACGAGCAGCGCCCGGACCTGCTGCGTTCCGCCGGGAAGGTGCTGCCCGACGTCGAGGTGGCGATCCGCGACGAGCTGGGCCGCGATCTGCCCAGCGGCGAGCACGGCGAGGTCTGCGTACGCTCCCCCATGATCATGAAGGGCTACTGGAAGCAGCCCGAGCTGACCGCCGAGGTCCTGCGGGACGGCTGGCTGCACACGGGCGACATCGGGCACCTCAGCGACGCGGGCTACCTGACCATCGTCGACCGGCTCAAGGACATGATCGTCGTGGTCGGCGGCCATGTGTACACCACCGAGCTGGAGGACCTCCTCAACTCGCACCCGCAGGTCCAGCAGAGCGCCGTCTTCGGCGTCCGCGACGCCGACCGCATGGAGCGGGTGCACGCCACCGTGATCCCCGTACCCGGCAGCGGCATCGACGGACAGCAGCTTCGCGACATGGTGCGCAGGGAACGCGGCACCATGTACGAGCCGGCCCACATCTCGTTCGTCCCGGCTCTGCCGCTGACCGATGTGGGCAAGCCGGACAAGAAGCTCCTGCGCGGGCAGGCCGAGCGGGAACTCAGCGCCGTCAGCTGACCGGGGGCGCGGACTCCCGCCCCGGGCGCGTCGCGGACTCGGAAAGAGCCGGGCGAGCCGGAATCCGGCCGGCTCACTGGTAGCGGGCCCGGGCCCTCGGCAGCGAGGAGCCCGAGGAGAGACACAGCGCGTGATGCGCTCCGCCGCTCCTCGGGCCTGTCCCCTTCGCCGTGACGTCCTCGCCCATGACGCCCAGCCGTGCGCCGTCAGACCGGCTGCGAGCAATCCGTCCGAACCGCCCCCTGCCACCGGCCCCCGGCGATTTGGGGACGGATCAGCCGAGCGGAATCCCACCGAGCAGCCCGTGGCCGGGCACGGCTCCCGTCACGAGCGGCAGGGCTCCCGTCACAGCGTCGGTCGGCAGGGCACCTGTCAGCGCGTTGGTCGGCAGGCCGCCGGGCACGATGCCGCTCACAGCGTCGGTCGGCAGGCCACCCTTCGCGAGGCCCCCCACGATCGGCAGGCCACCCACCAGATCGACGGGACCGCCGGCGTCGGCGAACGCGGTGCCGCCGGCCGCGAGCACACCGCCACCGATCAGGACGGCGGTGACTGCGACAGAGTTCCGGATGCGCATGGTGCTCCTTGGGTCTCACTGATTTTGCGGACACCATCGCAACGAAATCCGGGATCGACGGTCACGCCCTGCGGGCCAGGCGCATCAAATGAGCTGTGGCGGCAGAAGGGGAGTGCGGCGCGACAAAGCCTGCCAAGTCCGCCATATCGAAGCCCAGTTGGCAAGGCGTCGGGCCCCCGTCCCGATACCGGTTCCGACCTGCGGGACCGGCTCGCGGAGCTGTCGCCCGAGATGCGGGCGCGGATCCATGACGGCGTCAGCGATGAGGAGTACGCCTCCGCCGTCAAGGTGCTGCGCCGGATGATCACCAATGTCGGGAGCAACGCGAAATTCGGCTGCCCGACGGTTCCGGGATAAGCGAAGGGGCCCGCCGGCGCGCCCCGGCGGGCCCCTTCACACGCGATCACGGCTCAGCCGGTGGAGGCCTGCGCCGAGGCAGCACCGCCAGTGGCGGCGGTGGCTTCCCGAGGGGTCAGGACGCGTTCGGCCAGAGCGCCGAAGAGCAGCCCGAAGACGGTCCACAACAGCGCCTGAATGCCGAGCGACGCCAGGCGGAACTCCCACAGCAGCGACGCGGGGAAGGAACTCTTCACCGAGTCGGCGCTACCGGGCAGCAGCAGGCAGGCCAGCGACACCGCGGCGATGTAGCCGGCCCCGGCGACGACCGTGGCGTTCCAGTTGCCCAGCCGGGGCACGAGCCGTCGCCCGACGATGACGGCCATGACCGCCAGCAGCACGCTGAGGGCGATCATCAGGAAGAACATCGTGGTGCGTTCCCCGATGGTGTCCGGATTGCCGACGGCCGGCGGGGTCGCCGGGTATTTCAGGAACGGCACCAGATAGACGGTGGTGAAGGCGGCGGCCGCGGTCAGCGCCGCGGTCGCCCGGGGCCGCAGGCTGCCCACCCTGCCGAGGCAGAAGCAGAACGCCAGCGAGGCGATCCCGCCCAGGGCCACCCCGTAGACCAGGACGCCGGTGGCCAGCCCGAAGGTCGACTGAACCGGTCGGCTGACCAGCTCTTCCTCCTCTTCGGGTGCCGCGGCCGCGGCGCCGTGCTCGTGGTGGGCCGGGGCGGACTGTTTGCCCTCCAGGGCGATGGAGTCGTCGACAGAGGGCTCGCCCACCAGATACGCCAGCGCGAACGCGAGGAGTCCGGCGAGGACTCCCGCGATCATGCCGCGTACGAGGAGGGTTCTGACGGTGGAGGCATGCATGTGCGTGATCTCCGTCAGTGGCAGGGGAAGCCGAGCAGGTGGCGTCCGTCGTGCACCCATTCGTGCACGCCCGCACCGGAGAAGACGGATGTGGCGCCCTGTTCGGCGCCGACGAAGTAGAGCAGCACGAGCATCAGCGTGCCGAAGAAAACGGCCCAGGGCAGAACCGCGCGCAAGGGCAACGGCGTGACAGCGGGGCCTGCGGGGGATATGGCCGGGGGTGCGATGGACTGAGCCATAGCGGGACCTCCTCGGGGAACTCGCGTCCCAGTCGGTGAAGCTCGGGCGACGGCCATCGGGTCTGACTCACCAGCATCCTCGACCTGCGCAGAGGGTGCTCGGCATACAGTGGCGCGACCGTGCCGGGTTCTCACCGGACTTCCGTCCTGCCGTCGTCATATCGACGCGACGGTACCGCGATCCGGCAGGCGGGCCAAGGGGCCGCACCCGGTGCGTAGGCGCAGGCGGCAGCCGTTAAAGTACGCCGAAGCCCTTGCGCGCCACGGAAGTTGAGCGCGGTGGCCGGGCCCGGGGCACCGGAAGGAGAGCCGATGACGGTACGAGTGATTCTCATCTCGCCCGCGATGAGCGCCGCGATGCGCGAGGCGCGTTTCGACGACGACAGTCCGCTGGACGCCGTCGGACTGCGGCAGGCGGAGGCCGCGTACGGGACTCTCCCCGCCGGGGACCGGGTGTTCGCCTCCCCCACGACGCGCTGCCGCCGGACGGCCGAGGCCCTCGGCGTGCAGGCCGAGCCGCACGCCGCCCTGCGCCCCTGCGCGATGGGCCGCTGGCGCGGCCGGCTCCTCGACGAGCTGACCGCGAGCGAGCCGGAGGCGGTCACCGCCTGGCTCTCGGACCCCGCCGCCGCCCCGCACGGCGGTGAGTCCCTCGACGCCCTGTGCGCCCGCGTCGCCGGCTGGTTCGACGAGCTGAGCGGCGATTCGGGACGGGTCATCGCCGTCGCCGAACCCGACGTCGTCCGCGCGGCCGTCGTGCACGCCCTCGGCACCCCGGTACCGGGGTTCTGGCGGATCGACGTGCTTCCGCTGACGCTGACCGAATTGAGCGGCCGGGCCGGGCGCTGGAACCTGCGCAGCGGCCGGGCTCTGGCACCCGCCCGGAACCCGTAAAATCGACTGGACCAGCGCATATGTCCTGAGCTCTACTCACCCCCTGACTGGCGGCTGTCCGGCCGGACGCCCGCCCGGCGCGCGTACGGCCACAGCCGGTACGGCCGATCCGAGCACGCCGAAGCCCGCCGCTCACCACGCAAGAGGAACCCGCACCATGCCCGAGACACCCCAGGACGCAGCACCCGGCGGCGGCCGCGTCGACCTCCGGGCCGACTGCGGGAACTGCTTCGGGCTGTGCTGTGTCGCGCTGCCCTTCTCCGCCTCGGCGGACTTCGCGGTCAGCAAGGACGCCGGGGACCCGTGCGCCAATCTGCAGTCGGACTTCCGCTGCGGCATCCACACGCGCCTCAGGCAGCAGGGCTTCTCGGGTTGCACCGTTTACGACTGTTTCGGCGCGGGGCAGCAGGTCTCCCAGATCACCTTCGGCGGCCGGGACTGGCGAGCCGCGCCACAGACCGCGCAGCAGATGTACGAGGTGTTCCCGGTCATGCGGCAGCTCCACGAGCTGCTCTGGTACCTGACCGAGGCGCTGACCCTGCGACCGGCCCGCCCGCTGCACAGCGAGCTCCGCCGCGCGCTCGGGGAAACCGAACGTCTCACGCGGCTCAGCCCCGATTCCCTCGTGGAGCTGGACGTCGCGGCGCACCGGGACGACGTCAACGCGCTGCTGCTGCGCGCGAGCGAACTCGTACGGGCCACGGTGCGGCGCAAGAAGAAGAACCGCAGGGGCGCCGACCTCATCGGGGCCGCTCTCAAGGGCGCGGATCTCCAGGGAGCCAATCTGCGCGGGGCCTACCTCATCGCCGCCGACCTCACGGGCGCCGACCTGAGACTGGCCGATCTCATCGGGGCCGACCTCAGGGACGCCTCCCTCGCGGGCGCCGACCTCACCGAGAGCTTCTTCCTCACCCAAGCCCAGCTCAACGCGGCGAAGGGCGACGCCGGCACGAAGCTGCCGCCCACGCTGACCCGCCCGTCGCATTGGTCGCCGTAGCCCCCGCCGCGCCCTCACGGCAGTGCGTACACCTCGTCAGCGGGCCCCTTCGACTGCCCCCGCCGGCGGAGTTCCCTCGGAACCGTCCACGATCGCCCGGGCGAGGTCGGCCAAGGTCCGGTTGTGGCCGCGGGCGTTGCTGCGCAGCAGCTGAAAGGCTCGCTCCACATCCACGTCCAGACGTTCCGACAGGACGCCCTTGGCCTGTTCGATCAGGACGCGGCTGTTCAGCGCGCTCTGGAGCTGCTCGGTGACGTCGTCCCGGCGGCGAATGGCCCGTTGCTGCAACAGCCCGATCGTGGCCACGTCGGCCAGGGCCTGGCCGACCCGCAGCTTCTCCGCGTCGAGAGCGCCGGGGTTGACGTCGAAGAGGTTCAGCGTGCCGATCACCTCGGAGCGCAGGCGCATGGGCAGCGCGTGCACCCCGGCGAAGCCGACCTCGGCAGCCGCCGCGGTGAAGCGCGGCCACCGCCCGACGGATGGCAGGTCGGCCACCGACACGGGCCGGCCGGTACGGAAGCAGTCGACGCACGGGCCCTGGTCGGTCTGCAACTGGAACAGTTCCAGCAACCGGGTCCCCTGGGAGGAGGCCGCGACGACCTGCAGCCGGTCCCGCTCGTCGGTCAGCATCAGCCCGGCGGCCGAAACGCCCAGCAGCTCGACACATCGCTCGGCCAGTACGTGCAGGAAGTCGAGCACGTCGAAGTCATCGACGAGAGTGTCGGCCATCTCCACGAACACGTCGGACAGTTGGGTCTGCGCCATCTCACTCACCCTCGTCGTCGCGGCCTCCTACCGTCTTGATACCCGGTCCGCAGCCGCCGCGCCCTCCCGATCGGGTGCGGAACGGGTGCGGAACGGGTGCGGAACGGGTGCGGCTCCCCCACGGATCGCGCCATCGGTGGCGGAGCCCGCGAGCGCACCCGGTGGCGTCGGCGTCGGGCGCACGTGATCCAGGTCGTAGGGCGGCCCGGTTCCGGTCGGACAATTCGCGTGTGGTCCGGCCGTCCAGCGTGATAGCCATCGCTGTTATGGACGATCTGTTGACAGAGCGGCTCGCGCTTCATCCCCTGAGCCTCGCCGAGGCGGAGCGGGTGCTGACGGGCGAGCCGGACGACGGCGCCCGTTGGGCGTCCGGCTACCCCGACGACGGTGACCGGGCCGGAGCCAGGCGCTTTTTGGACACGTGCGCGGACACCGGGGATCCGCAGCCGTTCGGAGCGTACGAGATCCGACGGCGCGAGGGCGGACACGCGATCGGCGGCCTGGGCTTCCACGGACCCGCGGACGAGACCGGCAGCGTCACGATCGGCTATGGGCTGATCCTGCCGGCCCGAGGCAAGGGATACGCCGGCGAGGCCCTCCGCGCACTGCTGCTGTTCGCACACTCCCGCGGCATCACCCGGGTGAAGGGCGACACCGCGCACGACAACATCGCGTCCCAACGGGTCATGAGCAGCGTCGGCATGCGGCTCGTCGCGGAGGACGGGCAGTTGAAGCACTTCGAGACCGCCTGGAGCGACGCGACGGCGGCTACCGGCCACCGCCCCTGACTCCCCTTTCGCGATCCGGCGACTCACCAGGGGTTCGCGGCGGCACGCACGGGGTGGCCGACCGCCGCCGGATTCCAGGTCCGACACACCCCAAAGGTCACTTGTGGTGATCATTTTCTGACGGCTTGTCAGCGGCGGCCGGCTTGCAGGAAGAGTCGACGCCGGGCGCGCCGCAGACCTGTCCCCCGCCGCCGAAACACTGCGTTGACGACACGTCAGCATCAGCCCCGGCCGGCCTCCCCCTGGCCGCTCGCTAGCTGCCGACGGCCGCGTCGCGGTACGCCCGCCCATGCCGCACAAAGATCTCGTGCAGGTCGCGCACCGCGCGCGGCATGGAGCCGGAGGGGCGGCGTTGGATCACCATGAGCACGTCGGTGTCGTCGCCCTCCAGCGGCCGGCAGGTGATCGCGCCGCAGCGCTCCAGCGGATCGCCGACCACGCTGAAGCCGGGCAGCACCGTCGCGCCGAGGCCTTCGGCCACCATCAGCTTGCCCATCTCCGCGCCGTCGGTGGAGTACGAGAAGGACGGCGGCTGATCCAGCGGTTCGGCGAGCTGTCCATCCAACTGCGCGCCGCTGAGGCCCTGTTGGCGGCGGCGGGCCGGGCTGTGGACGCGGCGGCGGCCGACTTCACCGACGAGAGCGCGGCCGAGGCGTCCGTAGCGGTGGCCGCGGTCCGGGCGTTCGCGGCCGGCGTCGCGGTGGAGACCGGCAGCGCGGTGTTCGAGGTCTCCGGAACCCGCTCCGCGCTGGGCAGCCTCAACCTCAACCGGCACTGGCGCGACGCGCGCACCCACACCCTGCACGACCCGGCGCGCTGGAAGGTCCAGCACGTCGGCCGCTACCTGCTCAACGGGACCCTTCCGCCCCGGCATGGCCTGCTCTGAGCCCCCGTACGCCCCGGCGCAGCCGGCCCCGCCACCCGCACCCCCGTACGCCCGTACGCCCCGGCCCCGATCGGAAACACTGATGAGCCTCACCTTCCACTGGTTCCTGCCCACCTACGGAGACAGCCGCCATGTCGTCGGCGGCGGCCACGGCCTGCCCGCCGGGGCCGCCGGCGGACAGCGGCCCGCCACCCTCGGCTACCTCACCCAGATCGCCCGAGCGGCCGAGCAGTTGGGCTTCACCGGCGCGCTGACGCCCACCGGCGCGTGGTGCGAGGACGCCTGGCTCACCACCGCCATGCTCGCCGGGGAGACCGAACGGCTGAAGTTCCTGGTGGCCTTCCGCCCCGGCCTGGTCTCCCCCACCCTGGCCGCCCAGATGGCCGCCACCTTCCAGCGCCACTCGGAGGGCAGGCTGCTGCTCAACGTGGTCACCGGCGGCGAGAGCCATGAGCAGCGCGCCTACGGGGACTTCCTGGACAAGAACGCCCGCTACGCCCGTACCGGCGAGTTCCTGGAGATCGTGAAGTCGCTGTGGGAGGGCAAGTCGGTGGACTTCACCGGCGAACACCTGCGGGTAGAGGAGGCGCGGCTGGCCAGGGTGCCCGACCCGGTGCCCGAGGTCTACTTCGGCGGCTCCTCGCCCGCAGCGGGCACGGTCGCCGCCCGGCACAGCGATGTCTACCTCACCTGGGGCGAGCCGCCCGCGCAGGTCGCCGAGAAGATCGCCTGGATACGGCGGCTGGCCGAGGCGGAAGGGCGCACCGTACGGTTCGGCATCCGGCTGCACGTCATCGCGCGGGACAGCGCCGACGCGGCCTGGGCCGAGGCCCGGCGGCTGCTGGAAGGCTTCTCCCCGGAGGCGGTGCGGGCGGTACAGGCCGGGCTGGCCCGCAGCGATTCGGAGGGCCAGCGGCGGATGCTCGCGCTGCACGGCGGCAGCACCGCCGACCTGGAGATCTCCCCCAACCTCTGGGCCGGCATCGGGCTGGTCCGCGGCGGCGCCGGAACGGCCCTGGTCGGCAGCCACGCCGAGATCGCCGAGCGGATCGCCGAATACCACCGGCTCGGCATCGACGAGTTCATCCTCTCCGGCCACCCGCATGTCGAGGAGGCGTACTGGTTCGGCGAGGGCGTGCTGCCCATCCTGGCCGCGGGCGGCCTGTGGACCCACCCGGCGGGCGGACCGGCCGCCGCCGACGCGCTCGCCCCGGTACCGTTCGCCGCCGAGGTCGCCGCCCGGCCCTAAGGCCTGACCTGCACGTTCGGGCAACCTGGGTGGCCTGGGCGCTGCGTGGGGGCGTGCCTTCGACGTGTGGCGACTCACGAGATGATCTCCGCATGAGTGAGATCATCCTGATGTCGGACCCCTTGGTCGCCGCCATACCCGTCCGGGAATGCGGTGAACGTCTGGTGGACGTCCGCAGCGCCGGCCCGCTGCTCGTCGACGTGCGGGCGCAGGAGGCGGCGGACGCCTTCGCGTATCTGCGGGAGGGCGTCCTGGAACGGCTCCTGACAGCCCAGACGATGCTCCCGCAGGGCCTCCGGCTGCTGTACGTCGAGGGCTACCGGCCGCCGTCGTTGCAGCGGCGGTACTTCGAGGAATACACAAGCCAGTTGCGGGGCGAGCGGCCCGAATGGTCCGACGAGCAGCTCCACACCACTGCGAGCCGCTACGTCTCCCCGCCTGCCATCGCCCCGCACAGCGCCGGCGCCGCTGTCGATCTGACGCTCGCCGACGCGGACGGCCGCGAGCTGGACCTCGGCACCCGGATGAACGCGGACCCCGAGGAGAGCGAGGGCACCTGCTACACCGACGCCGACAACATCAGCCACCAAGCCCGCGCCAACCGGAAGTCGCTGGGAGCCGCCCTGGCTGCCGCCGGCCTGGTGAACTACCCCACCGAATGGTGGCACTGGTCGTTCGGCGACCGCTATTGGGCCCTGGCCACGCGGGCCCCGGCCGCCCGCTACGGACCTCGGGACCCGGACTGAGGCTGCGGGTCTGACGCCTTCGTCTTCACCGGCGCCACCCCCGCCCGGGGCCGGTGAGGAGCCGCCCGAGGTAGCGCCCCCGGAGGCCGGCAGGGCCTGCCGGCTCAGCGAAGCGGATCGCCGCCGGCGGCCGCGTGAACACCGCTCCGGTCTCGGCGACTTCCCGTCGGCGGCGGCGCCGGGCACGGGCGACGCCGGGCGGATCCCCCGGCCCCGCCACGCCGGGCGGGATTCCGCCGTTCGGACGAACCGCACCCCCATTCGAGATTCACCGCCGCTCCAGCACGGCATATGGCATACCGCTACATCACTCACGGAAGAGGAGTTTTCTGTGTCGAAGTTCTTGACGACGCCGGGCCAGCGGTTCCGGGCAGGCGCTTGCGCGTCCGCCCTCGCGACAGCCGCCGTGCTCGGCTCGATGGCCACTGCGGTTCCCGCGCAGGCCGACACCGAGTCGCGCGGCACCACGACCTCCGCCCCGGCGCGGCCGTACGGCACGGTCATCGCCCGTAGCGGCCTCAACGAGCGCCAGTACCCCAGCACGGACTCGTCGGTGAAGGGGACTCTCCCCCACCGGGCGCAGGTCGGCCTGCACTGCAAGGTGCGTGCGCAGAACCTCGAAGGCAACGAGGTCTGGTATCTGCTGCGCGACAAGAACACCTGGGTCTCGGCGAAGTACGTCGAAGCCACCGGGAACGTGAGGCTGTGCAAGGACGCCACGCACAGCGCGCCGGACAATAACGCCAAACCGAGCGGGGTCATGGGCTGACATCACCGGCCGCACGCTCGCCGAGCGAGCCGGTCCGCCGCGCCGGTTCGCCCGCCCGCGGGCGGCGTCACCGCGTACGACGGGGCCACGGCTCATGGAAGCTGTGGCCCCGTCACCGCGAACGCGGCCGTTCTGCTGCCGTAGCGCTGCCGCGCCGCCGCCGTATTGCTGGAGCACCCGGGCCGATAGCGGAACTTCCGCGAGGCGGCCGATGACGGCCTTGCCGTCGGAGTGGCCGGCGGGCCGGCTGTCGGCGAGGGCTCGGATCGACAGCGTGTAGATCAGCGCCGTCTTGTCCGTCGCACCCGTGTTGAGGTGCGGGTCGGCGTCGATGAGCAGGGTCTTCCCGCCGTCCTCCAGACGTGTTTCGAGGTTGCCGGTCACGAACGGCCGGACGTAGTAGTAGCCGTACGAGGCCCCGCTGTTGAAGACGACGGCCGGACGGGATGGACCAAGACCACGCGCGAGGCGGAAGCCGCGGCTGGGACTTCCGTCGCCGCTACCGCGGCCTGACGAGGAGGAGGAGGGGGGAGGAGGAACCGCGCGGGATTCCGCCATGCGGCCGGGGGCTCGGCGAGCCGGGTCAGGCCGGTCAGGTGTCGCGGCTGGCCTAGAGTGCGAAGGTGCCGTCGTACAGCATTGGGCAGGCAGCGGGACTGCTGGCCGTGAGTTCGGAGACCGTCCGCCGGTGGGCCGACGGCGGACGGTTGCGCATGGACCGGGACGGTTCGGGCAGCCGGGTGATCGACGGGGCGAGTCTTGCCGCGTTCGCCAAGGAACGGGCCTCGGGGCTGCATCCCGTATCGGACGGGGTGTTCACCTCGGTGCGCAACGCCTTCTCGGGGATTGTGACGGCGGTGTCCGGTGACGACGTGGTGGCGCAGGTGGAGATCCAGTCCGGGCCGCATCGCGTGGTGTCCCTGGTGAGTCGGGAATCCGTCGACGAGCTGGGCATCGAGGTCGGGGTGACGGTCACGGCCCGGGTGAAATCGACCGCCGTGCACATCGACCTTCCCTGACGCGCGGCCGTGGTCGTCGTCAGCGGCACAGCAGGGCGGCCTTCAGGTCGAGTTTGTGTTCCAGGCGGGAGAGCTCGCGGCCGGTGAGGACCTGGATCCGTTCGACGGGTAATGCACGGTGTTGACGTGCAGATGGAGTGCCTCGGCGGTGCGGACCCAAGATCCGTTGTGGGCGAGAAAGGCTTCGAGGGTCTCCAGAAGCGCGGAGCGCGAGGCGCTGTCGCTCTGGATGAGTGAACCCAACGTCCTTGCCCGATACACCTCCCTGACGTCGGCGGGAACGCCGGCGAGAAGCAGGGGCCACAGCTGCCGCAGCGCTGAGAGGTCCTCGTCGTCCGGGTCGGTGCGGACGATGGCGATGGCCTCGCCGGAACGGTGCGCGGGAGCGACGGCGAAAGCTGACGGGAGGTGGCTCAGGGCTTCGGTGAGGACGTCGGCGGCGGTGCGCGGCTCTTGATCGCCTCGGCCGGCGACGATCACACGGTAGGGGCCGCCGGTGAGGAGGCCGCATCCACGCAGTGCCTCGCCCAGAGCGGCGGTGTCCGGCGTGGGGGTGTGGACCAGGGAGATCAGCCGGCCGGCTGCCTTGCGCCTGGCCGCATGGCCGCGGTCGAGCTCTGGCTCCTTGTACGGCCGCCGGGCATGAAGCCCGACATCTCACATTCACGAAGTGAATGCGTGTCGTGCCATGGTAAATGCAAGGTTATCGGGCCAGTTCACTCCTGGTTGATCCTCCAGTTCGCAGCTGGTCGGATAGTGGTTTTCCGTGTTCCGCACCAGTCGCGCACGGCCCCTCCGTGTTGCTTCACTGGCTCGAAAGCGGTGGCCGAAAGCGGTGAGGGATATGGATCTGAACACGATTCTCGACGTGCGTGACGCACTCCGGCACGAGCCCTGGCGCCCGGGTGACGCGTAGCTCGGCGGTGGCACGTACCTCTTCTCGGAGCCGCAGCCGCAGCTGCGCCGCCTGGTGGATCTGAGCCGTATGGGCTGGGGGCCGGTCCAGCACCTGCCGGACGGATCGGTGGAAATAGCGGCGACCTGCACGATCGCCCAGCTGTCCCGCTTCGGGAGGAATTGCCGTACGACTGCGGCGCCGCTGTTCGAGCAGTGCTGCCGGGCCTTTCTCGCGTCGTTCAAGATCTGGAACATGGCGACCGTCGGCGGGAACCTCTGCAACGGTCTGCCGGCCGGGCCCATGATCTCGCTGACCGCCGCTCTTGACGGAGAGTGCCTGCTGCGGGCTCAGGACGGCTCGCTGCGCCGCGTCAAGGTGGCGGACTTCA
Source organism: Streptomyces sp. H27-D2 (assembly GCF_035828615.1). Lineage (NCBI taxonomy): Bacteria > Bacillati > Actinomycetota > Actinomycetes > Kitasatosporales > Streptomycetaceae > Streptomyces > Streptomyces sp. H27-D2. Next base: position 30,499 of record NZ_JAYMZR010000053.1, read on the forward strand.
TCGCCGGTGCGGGCCGCAAGGACCTGCGGGAGGGGGAGCTGCTTCGCTCGGTCGCCCTCCCCGCGCGCGCCCTGGACTGTCGTACGGCCTTCCGCCAAGCGTCGCTGTACGGGTTGGGCCGCTCCGGCGCACTGGTCATCGGCGCCTTCGACCCACGGGACGGCTCGCTGGCGGTCACCATCACCGCCGCCACCGTGCGGCCTGTCCGCCTCTGGTTCCCGCTGCCCCCGGACCAGGACCAGTTGCGCGGTGCGATCCAGGCAGCGGTGGCGGACGCCGACTGGTTCGACGACATCCATGGACTCCCCGAGTGGCGGCGGCACATGGGGTTCCGCCTCGCCGAGGAGATCCGCCGCGAACTCACCCCGGACGGTGTGCGATGAGTTACCGGATCCAGGTCAACAGACCAGGCGTTCGACGCCGAGCCCAGGCCGGGGCAGTGTCTGCGTACGTATCTGCGGGAGCGCGGCTGGTTCGGGGTCAAGAAGGGCTGCGACGCCGGGGACTGCGGGGCGTGCACGGTGCATGTGGACGGTGAACCCGTGCACAGCTGTCTCTATCCGGCCGTCCGCGCGCAGGGGCGCTCGGTCACCACCGTCGAGGGTCTCGCCAAGGACGGTGAACTGCATCCCGTACAGCAGAGGTTTCCCGACGCGCAGGGATTCCAGTGCGGGTTCTGCACGGCTGGTTTCCTGATGACCACGGCCGCCCTCGACGAGGACAAGCTGAGCGATCTGCCCCTGGCGTTCAAGGGGAACATCTGCCGCTGCACGGGCTATCGGGCGATCGAGGACGCGGTACGCGGTGTCAAGCACACCGAGGAGCCGTGCGCAGGCCAGGCCGTCGGCCGCAATCTCGGGGCGCCGGCCGGGCCCCAGGTGGTCACCGGCACGGCCCGCTACACCTTCGACGTCGACATCCCCGGTCTGCTGCACAGGAAGCTGCTGCGTTCCCCGCACCCGCACGCCCGGATCATGTCCGTCGACACCGCGGCCGCGCTGCGCGTACCCGGAGTGCACCTGGTGCTCACCCACCACGACGCGCCCGAGCGGCTGTACTCCACAGCCCGGCACGAGCACCCCACCGAGGACCCGGACGACACCCGGTTGCTGGACGACACGGTCCGGTACGTCGGACAGCGTGTCGCCGCGGTCGTCGCCGACAGTGAGGGCGCGGCGGAGGAGGGCTGCCGCCGTATCGAGGTCGCGTACGAACTGCTGCCGCACGTCACCGATCCCGAGCGGGCCATGCTGCCCGGGGCGCCCGTCATCCACGACAAGGGCCCCGAGTCGCGCATCGTCCGGCCGGAGAACAACGTGGTCGGCGAGGTGCACGGCGAGATCGGCTCGGTCGCCCGCCGCGCCGCACCCACGGGCTGACACACCCGGCGCCGTCTCCGCCGCATCACCGGGCCTCCGGCGACGCCTCATGCAACGATGACCGAGCGGCGCCCGAGCCCCCGAAAGCGGGCTCGGTCAAGCTCCGGACGTTCCCCTCCCGCACGTCGTCAACGCCAGCGACAGGAGATGCACAGCCCATGCCCCCCACCTCGCACACCCCGGCCACAGCCCAGATCGGCGTCACCGGGCTCGCGGTCATGGGCCGCAACCTCGCCCGCAACTTCGCCCGCAACGGGCTCACCGTCGCGCTGCACAACCGCACCGCGTCCAAGACCCGGGCCCTGGTCGAGGAATTCGGCGACGAGGGCGCCTTCGTACCCGCCGAGACCCCCCAGGACTTCGTCGCCGCCCTGGAGCGCCCCCGCCGCCTGGTGATCATGGTGAAGGCCGGCGAGCCCACCGACGCGGTCATCCAGGAGTTCGCACCGCTCCTCGACAACGGCGACGTCATCATCGACGGCGGCAACGCGCACTTCGAGGACACCCGCCGCCGCGAGAAGACGCTGCGCGAGCAGGGCATCCACTTCGTCGGCACCGGCGTCTCCGGCGGCGAGGAAGGCGCGCTCAACGGACCCAGCATCATGCCCGGCGGCTCCCCCGAGTCCTACGAAACCCTCGGCCCGATCCTGGAGAAGATCTCCGCCAAGGTCGACGGCGCCCCCTGCTGCGCGCACATGGGCCCCGACGGCGCGGGCCACTTCGTCAAAATGGTGCACAACGGCATCGAGTACGCGGACATGCAGCTCATCGCGGAGGCCTACGACCTGCTGCACCGGGCCCTGGGGATGAACCCCGGCAAGATCGCGGACGTCTTCCGCAACTGGAACGACGGCCGGCTGGAGTCGTACCTGATCGAGATCACCGCCGAGGTGCTCAGCCACACCGACGCCGCGACCGGCAAGCCCTTCGTGGACGTAGTGCTGGACCAGGCCGAGCAGAAGGGCACCGGGCGCTGGACCGTCCAGACGGCGCTGGACCTCGGCGTGCCGGTCAGCGGTATCGCCGAGGCGGTCTTCGCCCGCTCGCTGTCCGGACACGCGGACCTGCGCGAGGCCACGCGGGGGCTGCCGGGGCCGACCGAGACATGGCTGGACAGCGCGGCGGCCGAGCGCTTCGCCGACGATGTCGAGCAGGCGCTGTACGCGTCCAAGATCGTGGCGTACGCGCAGGGCATCCACCAGATCCAGGCGGGCAGCGACGCGTACGACTGGCGGATCGACCCCGGCAAGGTCGCCGAGATCTGGCGCGGCGGCTGCATCATCCGGGCCCGGTTCCTGGACCGGATCAGGGAGGCGTACGGCGAGGGCCGGGCGCCCGTGTCGCTGCTGACCTCGGAGTACTTCCAGGAAGCGCTGGGCGGGGCGCAGAGCGCGTGGCGGCGCGTGGTCTCCACGGCGGCCGAACTCGGCATTCCGACGCCGGGCATCTCCGCGGCGCTGGCCTACTACGACGCGCTGCGCTCACCCCGCCTCCCGGCCGCGCTGGTGCAGGCGCAACGGGATTTCTTCGGCGCGCACACCTACCGGCGCGTAGACCGCGACGGCTCCTTCCACACACTGTGGGGCGGCGACCGCGGCGAGCAGCCCGCTTGAGCAGCAAGGGCCGCCGTCCGGGCGCGGCCCTCAACCTCCGATGAAGCCTCCGATGACGGTGACGCCCACCCGGCCCCCGTCCACGTCGATCACAGTGCCGTGGGCGAACGCGGCTTCCTCGCTCCGACCGATGACGCGGAGCGCTCGCAGTCACGCCACGCGTACTCAGCCGCCCCGCCGCCGTACTCAGCGCCCGTGCGACCGCGGGTCCGGGCAGCCGGGTCGGGTCCGCGCCGTGCTCTACCGTGATCCACGGCCGGATGACCCGCAGCGAAGCGACAGGACGACCTCGTGACGACGCACAAGGAACGCATGCTCGCCGGCGAGCTCTACCTCGCCGACGATCCCGAACTCGCCGCCGAGGCGCTCCGTGCCGCGCTGCTGAGCGAGCGTTTCAACGCGTCCAGCGCGGCCGACCCGGCGGAACGTCAGAAAGCGCTGGTGGAGCTGGTGGGCGAGGTCGGCGCGGACGTGGAGGTGCGTCCTCCGCTGCGGGTGGACTACGGGTACCGGATCAGCATCGGGGCCGGCACCTTCATCAACTACGGCGCGGTGCTCGCCGACGTCGCGCGCATCACCATCGGCGCCGACGTGCAGATCGGCCCCAACGTCCAGCTCCTCACCCCCACCCACCCCATCGAGCCGGAGCCGCGCCGCGCCAAGTGGGAGGCCGCGAAGCCGATCGTCGTCGGGGACAACGTCTGGTTGGGCGGCGGCGTCATCGTCTGCCCCGGTGTGACGATCGGTGAGAACACGGTGGTCGGCGCGGGAGCCGTCGTGACCCGTGACCTGCCCGCCAACGTGGTGGCTGTGGGCAACCCCGCACGGGTGACGCGCGAGATCTGACGATCGGCGGCAGTCCGCGGAGAGTCCGGGAGTCCAGGCCCCCTTGCAGGAGCCCCCTTGCGGGAGTCAAGGCCCCCGACCAACTTGGGTGACCTGTAGGGGAATCGCCCCTGCCGTCCGGGCTCTCTGCCATAGCCTGTACGCCCGACTCACCCACGCCGGCGGGCGTACTGTCACGAGGAGGCCACCGCCGTGGACCCCGCTGCCATCGCCGGCCGACTCGCCTCGTCCGCCGTCGTACCGCTCATCAAGAAGCTGTTCGTCCAGGAGGGGCCCGGTGCGGGGGTGGTCGACCGGCCGGTGCGGATCTCCGGCCTGGTCTCCTTCCGCGGGGAGCGGCGCACGCTCACCGAGCGGGACCTCGCGGGGCTCGCCGACAAGCTCGTCGAGCGGGCGCTGCGGACCGCCGGGCCCGGCGAGCAGCCCATCGTGGCGGACGAGCGGGTCGCGGTCACCGACGCCGTCGCCCGGACGCTGCACGCCCTGGGCAGCCTCGACATCGACGATCTGCACGCGGTGCGGCTCGGCACCCGTGAGTTCGCCGGGCTGCTGTTCACCGCCGCCCCCGACGCGCCGCGCGGGCTGTCCGCCGACGGGGAGCTGTTCCACGCGGCGCTGGTGGAGAACGCCTGCCTGCACATCCTGCACTTCTTCACCCAGCGTTCCACGTTCGTCGCCTCGACCCTCGTCGAGCAGACCCGGCGGCTGGCCGAACTGAGCGCGCGGCTGGACACGCTGACGCGCCGCCTGCCCGCCCGGTCCGCCGAGGACTCCGCGTTCGAGGAGCGGTACGCGAAGGACCTCATCGCGGGGCACAATCACCTCACCATCTACGGCATCGACCTGGCCCACTCCCCCGACAGCTGGCCGTTGGACGCCGCGTACCTCGGCCTGGAGGCGGAGTTCGGGCCGGTCGCCGCCGACTCGGCGCAGCCGCCGCAGCCCTCGTTGCCGGCCGAGCAGGCGCTGTCCGGCCGGGACCGGGTGCTGCTGCGCGGGGTGGCCGGCTCCGGCAAGACGACGCTGGTGCAGTGGCTGGCGGTGGCCGTCGCACGCGGGAAGCTGCCGGGGCCGCTGGAGGAACTGCGCGGCCGGGTGCCTTTCGTGCTGCCCGTACGGCGGTTCGGCCCTGAGGGGCTGCCCGTCCCCGACGAGTTCCTGTCCGCTGTCCGCTATCCCCGCGCGGGCTCGCAGCCGTCGGGCTGGGCCGACCGGGTCATGTCCGACGGACGCGGGCTGCTGCTCGTCGACGGCATCGACGAGGCTCCGGAGAGCGACCGCGAACAGCTGCGGCACGCGCTGCGGCAACTGCTCGCGCTCTACCCGGGCAATGTCTGGCTGCTGACCTCGCGGCCACCGGCGGTACGGGAGAACTGGCTGGTTCCCGACGGGTTCACCGAGCTGAAGCTGTCCCCGCTCAGCCGCGAGGGCGTCGCCGCGTTCATCCACCGCTGGCACGCGGCGGCGCGCGAGGACGCGACCGACCTCGACCGGCTCGATCACTACGAACAGACGCTGCTGGGCGCGGTGCGGATAACCCGCGATCTCGGCCGGCTGGCCACCAACCCCCTGATGTGCGGGCTGATCTGCGCCCTGCACCGGGACCGCCGCGGTTCGCTGCCGCGCGGCCGCAAGGCGCTGTACGACGCCGCGCTGTCCATGCTGCTGGAGCGCCGCGACCTCGAACGCGACATGCAGACCACGGACGGCATCGACCTCACGCAGGAGCCCAAGGTCCAGCTGTTGCAGAAGCTCGCGCACTGGATGCTCGTCAGCGGCCGTTCCGAGATGGACCGTACGGTGGCCATCGACACCCTCGCCCAGCACCTGCCCGCCATTCCGCACGCGTCGCGGCAGGGCGGCGCCGAGGACATCTACCGCCATCTGCTCAACCGCACGGGGCTGCTGCGCGAGCCCACCGCGGGCTCGGTCGACTTCGTGCACCGCACCTTCCAGGACTATCTGAGCGCGCGGGCGGCCGTGGAGCGGCACGACTTCGACTTTCTGATCAACAACGCCCACCAGGACGACTGGGAGGAGGTCATCCGCATGTCGGTCGCCCTGGCCAGGCCCGACGAGTGCGCGTACCTCCTGGACGGCCTGCTCGCCGCCCGCAAGGGCGCCCGGCCGGTGGAGTCCCGGCACCGCAAGCTGCTGGCCGCCGCCTGCGTGGAGCACGCCACCGAACTCGCCCCCGAGGTCCGCGACCGCGTCCGCCGCTACACCCGGGACCTGGTGCGGCCCACCACCCTCGAAGGGGCCCGCGCGCTCGGCTGGATCGGGCCGATCGTCCTGGAGATGCTGCCCGACCCGGCCGCCGTCTCCGACGAGGAGGCGCACCGGTTGGCGGTCACCGCCACCTCGATCGCGGACGACCGGGCGATCGAATACCTCACCCGGCTGCGCGACCACTCCTCTCTGGCCGTCCGCTCCCAACTCGCGGGGGCCTGGCGGCGTTACGACGCCGATCACTACGCCGACGAGATCATCGCCCACCTCGACGAGAGCGGGCTCGACTTCCCCATCTCGAACCTGGAGGAGCTGCACGCCCTGCGCCGCCTCGGCGGACGCCCCCGTCTCCAGATCGCGGGGCTGTTCTCGCCGGGACAGTTGGTCGACGGCATCGTCGCCGAGCGGCTGACGCGGCTGTGGCTCGCCTACGACCTGGGGGTGAGCCTGGAGTGGCTCAGCGCGTTCCCCCGGCTGACCACGCTTCAGGTGAGCAAGGCGGTCGCGCGCGGGGTCAGCGGCGTTCCGGAGGGGATCCGGGTCGTCGTCCTGTGAGTCCGGGCGGCGGCTCCGCAGCCGTAGGGCCGAGGCCGGGTCCCGGGCCTCTGAGGCCGCGCTCGCCCGTTGCCGCGCGCTCCGGGCCCTTGATTGGCGACCCGCGATGCGGGTGCCTGCGGGGGCATCACACCTTGCGCGGCGACGGCTTGCCGTCCTTCTTGAACGCCCAGCGCATTTTCGGCTCCATGGAGAAGCGGAAGATCCGCTGCACGGGTGGGGTGCACAGCAGGGTGATGACGCCCGCGGCGGCCACCGTGACGGTGATCTCGCCGGGCGGGGTGTGCAGCCAGGGCAGGTCGTACCAGTCCCAGAAGCGGGAGCCCTTGGCGATGAAGCCGTGCAGCAGATAGCCGTAGAGAGTGCCGGCGCCCAGCACCGTGAACCACAGCCGCCGTCCGGGCACCCAGGCGAAGAAGCAGGCGACGAGCACCATCGAGCATCCGAAGAGCGCGATCGTCATGACAGCGCCGGTCCAGCTCGGGGCGGCCAGTTCCTGCGCGCTGTCGCGACGGTAGAACCAGACCGCGTTCATCCGCGGGGCCGCCCAGTAGGCGAAGGCGAGCGCGGCGGCGAACACCGGGACCGCCAGGATCCGGGCCTCGCGGCGGCGCACCATCTGGAAGTGTTCGGGCTTGAGGCTCAGGCCGAGGACGAAGAACGGCAGGAACTGCAGGACGCGTTGCAGGTCGAGGTCGTCGCCGAGGTCGGGGGACACCGAGGCCAGCACCGCGATGGCGAGCGCGAGCGGGATCGGCCAGCGCACGATCTTCCACAGCGGGGTGGTCAGCCGCCAGACGAACAGCGCGACCAGGAACCAGGTCAGATACCAGGGGTCGAGCAGGCTGATGGGGTAGCCCGGGTCGTCGTTCGCCCAGCGCTTGAAGAAGGTGTAGGCGACCTCGAACAGGACGTACGGCACGACGACGCCGGTGACCAGGCGTTGCAGCCGGTCGCGGCGCATGTCGAAACTGCGGGAGAAGTAGCCGGAGATGATGATGAACGCCGGCATGTGGAAGGTGTAGACGGTGATGTAGAGCGCGGCCGCGGCGCGGCTGTCGTTGCGCAGCGGCTCCCACGCGTGCCCCATCGCGACCAGGACGATCGCCAGGTACTTGGCGTTGTCGAAGAAGGCGTCGCGCTGCTTCGGCTGCTCGGGCTTCGGTGGAGCGGCCGGAGCGGCGTCCGGCTCGCGCGCGCCGGGCACCCGGGGAGGTGTCTCCCTGGCCGGCGGGAGCGGAACGTGTCTGTCGTGTGCTCGCATGGCGTCGGTCACAGACCCTCCCGGGGGGAACGAGGAGCAGCTCTCCCACAGCTGCCTGGCGATGGGGTGTACGAGGTGCGGCCCGGCACCCCACGCACCCTAATGCCGCCCATGCGTCCCGTACATTCCCCCCGGTAACACCCATAGGTGGCAAGACTCACAGGACAGGCCACCGGGACCGTGCAGGGCACCGGTCGCGTCGCCGGCCGGGACAGCGCTGGTGGCGCGGGACACATCGATGGCCTCTCTCCTGACGAAGGCTGTGCTGCCTGTACGGGTGCCCGCGACGGAGCGACGCATTCGTCCCCTCCGTACCAAGCTCTACAGGTCTGTAGATTCCGGGGTCCGCGCCACTCGAAGGAGAGGCGCGGAGAAGAGGCCGGCCGAGGCGCGTGCCGTGGCCCGGGTCGGCATCATCTACCGGTGCCGCCGACGGGGACTGCGGCGGGGACTGCGACGGTGGCTTCGGCAGGACCGAGCGAGCCGTGGTGCGCGCGGCCTGCAGCGCACCGGACATCCCTCCGGTCGAGTGCGACCCGTAGCCCCCGCGCGTGCGGCCGGCTCGCGGCGAGCGGTCGCGGGCTCCCGCAGGCCGGGAGCGCGGCCGTGTTCCGCCGGGCCCTCCCGGTCACTGGCCGGCTCCGGCGGGCTCAACTGCCGGTGAAGGTAGGGTTTCAGCCCGTACTCGACCAGCGCCCGGAGCCACACGGCCCGCGCGCGGGCCACGCCCCGGCCCCGCTCCGCGGGCGTTTCGGCCGCGGAGCCGTGCGCGGGCGCCGCCGCCGTCCACCGCGTCGCTCCATTGGCCGCCAGCGCGAGCGCCGTCATGGTCAGCATGATCCAGCTCACGGTCATCAGCGCCGCGGCGAGGTCCGCCGGGCCGCCCAGAATCCTGAGCCCGTGGCCGAGCAGCAGGAACATCACCCCCGACAGGCCGGACAGCCCCGCGAGCAGCACAGCGAGTGATACGAGCAGTTCCCGGCCCCGCGCCTTCGCGGTGTCCTCGGAGCGCAGCGTGGTGTAGCGCGCGTACTCGGCCGCCGCGGCGGCGCAGATGTCCTCGGCGGACCGCAGTGCCATGGACCGCAGCCGCCCCGCATCGGGTCCGGCGAGCGCCCGGCGCAGCGCCGCTTGGATCTCCGGCGTCATGAGCGCCCGGTCCAGGGCGCGTTCGAAGTCGGCGCGGTCCCGCGTCAGCGGCTGCGCGGGACTCCGCATGGCAATCCTCCGATGTCGTCCGTCGGAACACTCACGACACGCAGGCGCAAGCGCCGGGCGCCGGCGCCGTGCGCCCGGCCGCCCGCGCCGGCTCCCTGCTGCGGGGTCCGGCTCCCGGCTCCCGGCTTCCTGTCAGACGTCGACGCCGAAGTCCGCGGCTATCCCGGCCAGCCCGGAGGCGTACCCCTGGCCGACGGCGCGGAACTTCCACTCCGCGCCGTGCCGGTAGAGCTCGCCGAAGACCATCGCGGTCTCGGCGGAGGCGTCCTCGGACAGGTCGTAGCGCGCCAGTTCGTTGCCGTCGGCGCGGTTGACCACGCGGATGAACGCGTTGCGCACCTGACCGAAGCTCTGGCCGCGCTGGACGGCGTCGTGGATGGAGACCGGGAAGACAATCTTCGTGACCGCGACGGGCACGCCGGCCAGGTCCACGTTGACGGACTCGTCGTCGCCCTCACCCTCGCCGGTGAGGTTGTCGCCGGTGTGCTGGACCGAACCGTCCGGGCTGGTGAGGTTGTTGTAGAAGACGAAGTGCTGGTCCGAGAGGACCTTGCCCGCCTCGCCGCACAGCAGCGCGGACGCGTCGAGGTCGTAGTCCGCTCCCGTGGTGGTGCGGACGTCCCAGCCCAGGCCGACGGTCACCGCGGTCAGGCCGGGCGCTTCCTTCGTCAGCGAGACGTTGCCGCCCTTGGCCAGCGAGACTCCCATGCTTACCTCCCGGTTGGATGCGTGCGCGGAACTCGAATCTACAGCACTGTAGATATAATCGACGGGCGCGCGGACCGATCCTGCGGGCTCAGTAGGATGCGGCGAGCCCCGGTGCTCCGGGACCAGGGACGAAGGGAGACCGCACCGTGGACGACGACCGGGACCGCGCGGACGCGCGGGACCACGCCCGCAGGCGCGGGCAGGGCGAACTCGAAGCCCAGGTGCTGGCGGCCTTGCAGCGCTCCCCCGGCCCGGTGACCGCCGGCTGGGTCCAGGAGCGGCTCGGCGACGGGCTCGCGTACACGACCGTCATGACCATCCTGACCCGCCTCCGCGCCAAGAACGTCGTGACCCGCGAGCGGGCCGGACGGTCTTACCTCTGGACGCCGGCCGCGGACGAGGCCGGGCTCGCGGCGCTGCGGATGCGCAAGGTCCTGGACCGCGAGAGCGACCGGGACGCGGTGCTCATCAGCTTCGTGTCGACGCTCTCCGCGCACGACGAGCAGCTGTTGCGGGCCCTGCTGCACGACGCCGAAGCGCCGGACCGCAGCCCCGACGAGCACGGGGGCTGACCAGTGGGGATCTTCGTCTTCCTGCCCCTCATGCTGCCGCTGACCGCTCTGCCCATCGCCCGCATGGCCGAGCAGCACCTGCATCCGCGCAGCACCACCCGGCTGTTGACGGTGCTCGCGGTCGCGCTGGGGGTGTGCAGCACGCTGAGCCTGGGGCTGCTCGTCGTCGTCGGCACCGCTCAACTGCCCGGCAATCCGCTGCCGGACGGCTGGTCCGACCCCGAGGTACGGGCCATGGTGCCGCGCGTCGAGACGGCCGGGACCGGGGCGATACTCGCGCTCGTCGCCGTTCTCGGAGCCTGCGCCGTCACCCTGCGGCGCAACCACCGGATCAGCTCCCGCACCCACCGCGCCCTCCGGGACCTGCCCTGCGACTCGGACCTCGCCGTACTGCCCGACGCGGCGCCGTACGCGTACGCCCTGCCGGGCAGCCCCGGCCGCATCGTGATCTCCACATCGCTGCTGGACTGCCTGGACGCGGACGAGCGCGGCGCGCTGATCGCCCATGAGCGGGCCCATCTGTCCGGCCGGCACCACCGGCTGCTGCTCTCCACGCACCTCGCGGGCTGCGTCAACCCGCTGCTGCTTCCGCTGCGGGCCGCGGTCGCCTACAGCGCGGAGCGCTGGGCCGACGAGGAAGCGGCCCGCGCGGTCGGCGACCGGCGGGTGACGGCTCGCGCGGTGGGCAAGGCGGCACTCGTCTCGCACGCCAACCCGGGCCCCGGGCTCGCGTCGTTCGCCGCGCCCGGTCCGGTCCCGCGCCGGGTCGCGGCGCTCCTCGGCCCGGTCCCGCCCGCCCGGACCTGGCCGCCCGCCCGCACTCCGGCGGGTTTCGCGGCGCTGATGGCCGCCGTCGGCACGGTCGCTTCCGCACTGTCGTCCGCGAACGCGACGATCGCGCTGTTCATCGTGCTCAAGGCCGCCACCCCGCTGTAGTTCCTACGCCGCCGGTCGCGGCGCTGTGGATCTCCACGGAAACCCCGGCTCCGAACGCGGAATGCCTGGCCGGCGGGCCGGCTTCGGCCTGACCCCCGCCGTCCGTGCCCGGTCCCGTTCCTTCCCGCTCCCGCTCCCGCTCCCGCTCCCGCCCGGAAACGCGCGGCGGGCCTCAGAGCCAGCCGTTGCGCCGGAAGCCGCGGTGGATGACGGCGCAGGCGGTCGCGATGACGGCCAGGATGAACGGGTAGCCGTAGGTCCACCTCAGCTCGGGCATGTGGTCGAAGTTCATCCCGTAGACGCCGCAGATCATGGTGGGGACGGCGATGATCGCGACCCAGGCGCTGATCTTGCGCATGTCCTCGTTCTGGGCCACGGTCACCTGGGCCAGATTCGCCTGCAAGATCGAGTTGAGGAGATCGTCGAAGGCGTTGACCTGCTCGGTGACCCGGGTCAGATGGTCGGCGACGTCGCGGAAGTACGCGCGTATGTCGGGGTCGACCAAGGGAGTGGGGCGGGTGGAGAGCTCTTGCAGCGGACGGTCCAGAGGCGCCACGGCCCGCCGCAGCTCCAGCAGCTCGCGCTTGAGCTGGTAGATCCGGCCGGCGTCGGCGCCGCGGTCGGTCCCCTGCGCGAACACCTCGGTTTCGACCGCGTCGATGTCGACCTGTACGCCTTCGCTGACCGAGACGTAGTCGTCGACCACATGGTCCGCGACGGCGTGCAGCACCACCGAGGGGCCCTTGGCGAGCTGCTCGGGTACGGCCTCCAGGCTCTCCCGGAGCAGCCCCAGCGAGCCGTGGCCGCCGTGTCGGACGGTGATGATGAAGTCGCGACCGGTGAAAGCCATGAGCGCGCCCGTGTCGACCACCTCGCTGGTGGCGGTCAGCTCGGCGTGATCGACGTAGCAGACGGTCTTGAAGATGGTGAACAGCGTGTCGTCGTAGTGCTCCGCCTTCGGCCGCTGATGGGCGTGGACCGCGTCCTCGACGGCCAGCGGGTGCAGACCGAAGAGCCCGGCGATACCGGACAGTTCACTCTCGGACGGTTCGTGCAGCCCGATCCACACAAAGCCACGGCCGGTCTTGCGGACACGCGCGAGCGCCTCCTCGGCCGTGTACCGGCCTTCCTCGCGGACCCCGTCGACGTACAGCGCGCAGTTCACCACGGCGCTGCCGAGCGGCGAGCGGGCGGGGTGGCTGAGATCCACCGCGCCTCGGCGCTGCGGCAGCCGGACCACCGCGTTCCGGAGGGTGCGGATCAATGACATGTCGGACTCCTTCGGCTGGCGGTGGGTGCGCCGCACCGCCGTGTCGCTGCTGATGCCCGGGGGCTCCGCAGACGATATCGGCGCAGCGCCCGGTGCTCGGACCACCAAGGCCGCCGACAGCGCGTTGAGCACGTCGGGGCGCGGGCGGGCGTTGATACGCTCCCGCCATGTCCACAGCACACAGCACCGTGATCGGCCCCGTCACAGCGGCCGACGTCGAACGCACCGTCCAGCTCGCGGTCGCCGCGTTGCGCGAGGGACTGGCGGCGGACTGGAGCGCCCCCGCCGGTGGGCTGGAGTGGGACTGCTGGGAGACGGTCGAGCACCTCGCCGACGACCTGTTCGCCTACGCGGCGCAGCTGGGCCCCAAGTCGCCTCCGTTGGAGGGCGAAGTCCCGTTCCTGTGGGCCGGGCAGCGCCCCGGAGGCCCGAAGAACGCGATCTTCGCGGACCGCGCGGCCGGGCCGGCCGGGCTGCTGCAGGTGCTGGAGGCCAGCGGCGCGCTGTTGGTCGCCATGGTGGGCACGACATCGCCCGAGGTCCGCGCGCACCACAGCTACGGCGTGTCCGACCCGGAGGGCTTCGCCGCGATGGGCATCGTGGAGACCCTGGTGCACACCTATGACATCGCCGAGGGCCTCGGCGTCGCCTGGGCCCCGCCCGCCGATGTGTGCGAGCGAGTACTGGCCCGGCTGTTCCCCGACGCGCCGAGTGACGGCGACCGCTGGCGCACGCTGCTCTGGGCCACCGGCCGCACGGAGCTTCCCGGCCGCGCCCGGCTGGCCACGTGGCGCTGGAACGGCGTCCCTCGGGCGGACGACGCGGTTTAGCGAGTTGCGGTTTAGCGAGGTGGCGAGCGCGGGCGCGGCGGGGCGGCGGCGCTGCGACGCGTCGGCGTCAGGCGCGGACGGCCTCGCCCCCGGCCGCCCCGCCCAGGCCGCCACACGCTCGCGCGGGGTCCGGCCGCCGCCGGACCCCGCCGCTCGCCGGGCCGTCGAGCGCTCGGACGGGAGCGTGAACGGCCCGGACGGGCCGCCGACCGGCTCAGCGGCCGGCGGCGGCGGTGCCGGTGGTGGTCAGCCGATCACCGCGCCAGTGGCCTTCAGCGCGGCGGAGACCGGCTGGAAGAAGGTCTCGCCGCCGACCGTGCAGTCACCGCTGCCGCCGGAGGTCAGCCCGACCGCCGACTTCTCGGAGAACAACGAGCCGCCGCTGTCGCCGGGTTCCGCGCACACGTCGGTCTGGATCAGGCCGTTGACGATGTCGCCGTTGCCGTAGTTCACCGTGGCGTCCAGGCCGGTGACCGTGCCGTCGTTGAGGCCGGTCGTGCTCCCGACCCGCTGCACCTTGAGGCCCACGCTCGCTTCGAGCACCCCGGTGATGTCCTGCGAGGCGCCGTCGACCTCGACCGAACTCGGGGCCTCGGCCTTCGCGTCGTCGTACGTCACCAGCGCGAAGTCGCTCACCGGGAACGTGGATTCGGCGACCGTGCCCAGGGGCTGCTCACCGGCCTCGTCCGCGGTCCAGGTCGCCGAGGCGTTGCCGCAGTGGCCCGCCGTGAGGAAGGCCGGCGCGCCCTTGACGGTGACGTTGAAGCCGAGCGAGCAGCGGGAGCCGCCGCCGAAGATGGCTTCGCCGCCGTCCACCGCCGCGGCGGCGCCCGCACCGGCACCGCCCTCGGCCCCGCCGTCCGCCGCGTCACCGGCGCCCCCGGCGTCGTCGGCACCACCCGCGGCGTCCGCGCCCCCGGAGTCATCAGCGCCTCCCGCGTCGTCGGCGCCACCGACATCGCCCGCGTCACCGGCGCCACCCACATCACCCGCGGTACCGGCATCACTGGCATCACCGGTGTCCCCCGCGCCACCGGCGTCCCCGGCCGTACCGGCACCGCCCGTCGCGGCTCCGTCCCCCTCGTCGAACGGCTCGAACTTTCCGGCCGAGCGCTTGACGGTGACCATGCCGTCCATCCCGCCGGTGGCCGCGTTCAGCTTGCCCATGTTCGCGCCGGTCACGGTTCTGTCCGCGATGACCACGATCCTGTTGCTCTTCGGGTCGATCGACCAGGCGGTGCCGGGCACCGAGGCCGTGTCGCTGAGCGTGCGCGTGGCGGCCCGCAGTTCGGTCATGCTGTTGTCCACGACCTTCGCCACGGCCCCCTCGGCGCGGACCTTGTCCGCCGCGTCCTCGTCCAGCACGTTCACCACCATCCGCTCGGACTTGGCGTCGAGGTACCAGCCCGCCGCCTTCTCGCCGAGGTCCGGCGCGAGGGTCGTCGCGAGCCGGGCGGCCGACTGCGAGGTGAAGGTCGCGGGGGCGGCCGGGGCACCGGCTGACGTGTCCGGACTCGCGTTGGCGTTGGGCAGAATGACCGCCGCCGCCGCGAGTGCCACTGCGGCGGCCCCGGCTATGGCACCGGTGCGTTTGTTCAGGCGTCGATGGCTCAACTCACTGACCTCCAGTCGGGAAAATCCAGCGAGCACAGGGAGCGGGCACTTCGTGCCTCACCGCCCAGGTGCACTGGCTAACCGAAGGTACGCAGCCGTGCTGCCGCGCTCTCGGGGCCACTCAAGATGTGATGAATAGTCGAGCGCCCGCCGCGCGGGGCGAGTAGGCTCGCCCGATTTGACCCTGCCTTCACCATCAACGCCGCAGGTCAACCGGCCTTGGGGCAAAGGCATTCGGACATGCGGAAGTGACCGTTCCGCCAGTTGGCGAGACGGCCCACGTCGTCGGTCGATGAGGAGTGTCGATGAGTAGTACGGAGCCGCCGCCTCCCGCGTTCAGCAGGCTTCGCGGCGTCGGCGAACCGCGCCGGAGCGGCGGCGCTCCCTCAGTGCTTCCGGGCCCGGCTCGGCTGGACCCGGGACGGTTCGCCCTCCACCTTGGGGTGATCGGGCGGGTAGGGCATGTCGCCGGCCCCGTCGTCCCGCGCCTGGCGGTCGGCCAGCTCCAGGACGGATTCCAGGCCGAAGGCGTGCTCCGCCATGTCCGCGTGCACATCGCCGAGCTCGGCGAAGCGCGGCGGGACGGTACGCAGGTCGAAGTCCTCCGGCGTGGCGTCGGACAGCTCGTCCCAGCGCAGCGGCGTGGAAACCGTCGCCCGCGGCCGGGCGCGCAAGGAGTACGCGGAGGCGATCGTCCGGTCGCGGGCCATCTGGTTGTAGTCCACAAAGACCTTCACGCCGCGCTCCTCCTTCCACCAGGCGGAGGTCACCAGGTCGGGCAGCCGACGCTCCAGCACACGCGCCAGCGCGATCACCGCCCGCCGGGCCTCGGCGAACGTCCAGCGGGGCTCGATCGGCACGTACACATGCACCCCGCGCCCGCCGGACGTCTTCGGCCAGCCGCGCAGCCCGTACTCCGCCAGCAGCGCGCTCAGCTCCTGCGCGACCCGGACGGCGTCGTCGAAGTCGGTGCCGGGCTGCGGGTCGAGGTCGATGCGCAGCTCGTCCGGGTGCTCGGTGTCACTGCGGCGTACGGGCCACGGGTGGAAGGTCAGACAGCCCAGGTTGGCCGCCCAGAGCACCGCGGCGGGCTCGGTGGGGCACATCTCGTCGGCGAACCGGCCGCTGGGGAACGCGATGCGGGCGGTGGGCAGCCACTCCGGCAGGTTCTTCGGAGCCCGCTTCTGGTAGAAGGACTCGCCTTCCACACCGTCGGGGAAGCGCTGGAGGGTGGTGGGCCGGTCGCGCAGGCCGCGCAGGGCTCCCTCGGCGACCGCCAGGTAGTACTGCGCGACGTCCAGCTTCGTGAAGCCGCACTCCGGGTAATACACCTTGTCGGGATTCGACAGGCGCACCGAGCGCCCGGCGACGTCCAGCTCCACAGCTCCAGCCATGGCACCACGCTAGGTTCCGGCGAGCTGTACCGCCCGTCGAGGACGCGTCCCGCCGCAACCGCGCGCCCCGCCCGCCACCGCGCGCCCGTCGCCGTCCGCACCCGCCCGCGCGCCGCCCGGCCGACGCGCGGGAACGGGCCGCAGCGCACAGGATCGGGCCATGGACCTGCCCGTCATGCCCCCCGTCTCCCCCATGCTCGCCAAGCCGGTGGCCGACATTCCCGCAGGCATGCAGTACGAAGCCAAGTGGGACGGTTTCCGGGTGATCGTCTTCCGGGACGGCGACGAGGTCGAGATCGGCAGTCGCACCGGCAAATCACTCACCCGCTACTTCCCCGAGGTGGTCGCGGCCGTACGGGCCGAGCTGCCGGAGCGGTGCGTCGTCGACGGCGAGGTCATCATCGGCCACGACGGACGGCTGTACTTCGAGGAACTGCTGGAGCGCATCCATCCGGCCGACTCCCGCGTCCGCACGCTCGCCGAGCGCACGCCCGCCTCCCTCGTCGCCTTCGACCTGCTGGCGCTGGGCTCCACGTCGCTGCTCGCGGAACCGCAGGAGGCCAGACGGGAAGCGCTGGCGGACGCCTTGCGGGCCGCGCGGGCGCCGGTGCACGTCGCTCCCGCCACCACGGATCGGGAGCTGGCGCGTAGCTGGTTCACGCAGTTCGAGGGCGCCGGGCTGGACGGGGTGATCGCCAAGCCGCTGCACCTGCCCTACCGGCCGGGCGACCGCGCGATGTTCAAGATCAAGCACACCCGGACCGCCGATTGCGTCGTCGCGGGCTACCGGCTCCACAAGAGCGGCCCGGTGCTCGGGTCGATGCTGCTCGGGCTGTACGACGACGCCGGGCGGCTGCAGCACGTCGGCGTGTGCGCCTCCTTCCCGATGGCGCGGCGGCGTCAGCTGATCGAGGAGCTGGAGCCGCTGCGGATGGACGACGTCTCGGGCCATCCCTGGGCCGACTGGGGCGACGAGGCCGCCCACGCCTCGGCCCGGATGCCCGGCAGCCCGAGCCGCTGGAACGGCGGCAAGGACCTTTCGTGGGTACCGCTGCGCCCCGAGCGGGTCTGCGAGGTCGGCTACGACCACATGGAAGGCAGCCGATTCCGCCACACGACCCAGTTCCGCCAGTGGCGCCTGGACCGGACGCCCGAGAGCTGCACGTACGCCCAGTTGGAGGAACCGGTCAGCTACAACCTGGGGAAGCTGCTGAGCGGCTGACGCGGGAGCCGGCGCGGCCGTCCCGTGGGCGCCGCCGCCCGCCGCCTCCACTCGGTCCCGCCGGGCGGTGAAGTCGCGGTTTCCTGCCCCGCGGGCTGGGCAGCCGTCGGGGGAACGACAGCGCCGACGGCCCCACTGGCCTGACGGGAGGCACCACCGTGGCCGACATTTCTGAGGCCCGCGCCGTAAGCCGCCGTGAGGCCATGGGCCGTCCGCGGACATCGTCCATCGTCGCGCGGGTCAGCGCAGGGTCTCCCCCGTGGCCCGCTGGAGGATCGAGGCGGTGTCGGCGCTCCTGGGGAGGGTGCCGAAGGCGTGGCCCCACTCGCCGCCGAGCCGGGTCGCGCAGAAGGCGTCGGCCACGGCGGCCGGGGCGTGCCGGACCAGCAGTGAGCCCTGCAGGCACAGTGCCATCTGTTCGACGATGCGGCGGGCCTGGCCCTCGATGCCGTCCAGGTCGGTCAGCTCCCGCAGGAGGCCGCGGACCGCGACGTCGAGCCGCGGGTCGGCCCCGGCGGCCAGCGCGAGTTCGCCGGTCAGCGCCTCGTACGTGGCGGGCTCCTTGGCCAGCGCGCGCAGCACGTCGAGCGCGTTGACGTTGCCCGAGCCCTCCCAGATCGAGTTGAGCGGCGCCTCCCGGTACATCCGGGGCAGGCCGGACTCCTCCACGTAGCCGTTGCCGCCCAGGCACTCCAGCGCCTCGGCGACGAAGGGCGGGGTCCGCTTGGCGACCCAGTACTTGCCGATGGCCGTCGCGATGCGGCGGAATGCCTGCTCGCCCGCGTCGCCCTGGATGCCCCGGTCCGCCGCGCCGGCCAGCCGCAGCAGCAGGGTGGTGGCCGCCTCGGACTCGATCGCCAGGTCGGCCAGCACATTGCGCATCAGCGGCTTGTCGATGAGGGGGCCGCCGAACGCGCTGCGGTGCCGGGTGTGGTGCGCGGCGTGCACGAACGCCTGGCGCATCAGCCCCGCTGAGCCCGCGACGCAGTCCAGCCGGGTGCTGTTGACCATGTCGATGATGATTTTGACACCGCGGCCCTCCTCACCGACCCGCCAGGCGACGGTGCCGTCGAACTCCGGCTCGGCGGAGGCGTTGGAGCGGTTGCCGAGTTTGTCCTTGAGCCGCTGGATGCGGAAGGTGTTCCTGGTCCCGTCCGGCAGCACGCGCGGCACCAGGAAGCAGGACAGCCCTCCGGGCGCCTGCGCGAGCACGAGGAACACGTCGCACATCGGCGCGGAGGTGAACCACTTGTGGCCGCGGAGGGTGAAGACGCCCGGCTCGGCCGTCGGAGTGGCGAGCGTGGTGTTGCTGCGGACGTCGGAGCCGCCCTGCTTCTCGGTCATCCCCATCCCGGCCAGCAGCCCCTGCTTGGTGGTGGGAATCCGCAGCCCCGGATCGTACTGGCGGCTGGTCAGCAGCGGTTCGTAGACGGCGGCGAGCGCGGGCTCGTGGCGCAGCGCGGGCACGACGGCGTACGTCATCGAGACCGGACAGGCGTGCCCGGCCTCGGTGTGGCTCCATACGTGCGATCCGGCGGCGCGCGCGACGTGCGCGCCGGGGCGCGGGTCGGCCCAGGGTGCGCCCGCGCCGCCCTGGGTGACGGCGAGGTCCATCAGGCTGTGCCAGCTGGGGTGGAAGTCGACCTCGTCGACGCGGTTGCCGTAGCGGTCGTGGGTGCGCAGTTCGGGGGTGAACCGGTTGGCCTGGTCGGACCAGACCTGGACCTGCTCGCTGCCGGCGACCCGGCCCATCCGGCGCAGCTCCTCCTCGTGCGCGCCGGCGCCCTCCCGGCGCAGGCCCTCCAGCAGGACGGTGTCGGCTGCGGCGTCGTAGTCGATCAACGGCGGCGGCTGGTTGGTGACGGCGTGCGTGGCTGCCGAACCGGGAGCGGCCTCGTGCGGGAGCGTTGACTTCATGGTGTCGATATTACAATTCTTCGACAGTCGTGCCAATGGTGTTACACGACTCGTCGGCGGGCGGCGGCGGACATCATAGGTGCGGTTTACTCAGGACCCCACCCTGTCGAAGGAGAGGGATCCATCCGATGGCCGTGGCAGAGAACCCACGCTCCTCCCCTCTTCAGCTGCGCCCGCTCACCTCACGGTCGGTCGTCCTCAGCCTGCTGCTCGGTGCGCACCCGCCGGAACTGCCCGCCCGCAATCTGGTGCGCGTGGGCGAGATGTTCGGCATCTCCGAGTCCGCGCTGCGCGTGACGCTCAGCCGGATGGTCGCCGCGGGCGACCTGCACCGCGCGGACGGCAGGTACACCCTCGCCCAGCGGCTGCTCGACCGGCAGCACCGGCAGGACGAAGCCGTACGGCCGGCGACCCGGGACTGGGACGGCGGCTGGGAGATGGCGGTCGTCGCGGTGGCCGGGCGCAGCGCGGCCGACCGCGCCGGGCTCCGGGCCGACCTCACCTCCCTGCGGCTCGCCGAGCTGCGCGAGGGCGTCTGGCTGCGCCCGGCGAACCTCACCCGGCCCTGGCCGGATCAACTGCACGCCTTGGTAAGGCGGTTCGACTGCCAACCGCCGGAGGGCCCGGCCGAGCTGGCACGGACGCTGTGGGACCTCGACGCGTGGGCGGCCGACGCCGAGGAGCTGCTCGCCCTCTGCGGACCGGCCACCGGGCCCGCGGACAAGTTCACGGCCGCCGCCGCGCTCGTCCGCCACCTGCTCCGGGACCCGGCACTGCCGCCCGCGCTGCTCCCGCCCGACTGGCCGGGCGAACGGCTGCGCCGGGTCTACGCCGCGTATCGCGCCGAGTTGGCGGACCTCGGCCGGACGACGATCACGGATCGGTGAGGGGCGGAGGGGCGTCTCGGCCGCAGTGCTCAGCGCCGCCCGCGCGAAATCGCGGGCCCTTGCCCGCGTTCCCGTCCTCCTCGACGCAGTCAGCGGCGGGCGCGCCACCGGAGGGTGAAATCGACGCGCGGGGGCGCACCGCGAAGCCCCGTACGGCGTTGAGCACGCGGACCGCAACTTTTCACGGGGAAAGGCTCAGCCGACCGGAGCAGGACGCGGACCGGACGAACGGGAACGGACAGGACGACTTGCGACAAGCTCGGGGGCGGTTGCGGATGGCGCAGCGGACCAGCAAGGACATCGGCCGTCGCGCCTGGGCGGGGACGGGGGTGCGGGCGCTGCCCGCGTTCCTGGTCACGCTCGTAGCGGCGGCGGGCTGCGTATCGGTGCCGCCGCCGGGGTCGGCCGTCGGCGAATCGCCGCCTTCCGCCGCCGCGTCGCCGACCGTACGTCCGCTGCCGGAGCCCGAACCGCCGCCCGTGCACTCGGTTCTCGCCCGGGTGCCGAACGCGGTGAACGAAGCGACGAAGCAGCGGAAGCCGCGAGCGGTGACGCCCGCGCCACGGCCGCTGGTCACCGCCCCTCGGTCACCGGCCGC